>CAYTVV010000015.1:0-41895 GCA_964441875.1 uncultured Desulfurivibrio sp. | reverse complement strand
TTGTAGGTAAAGGAGTCGTAATTATCAATGATGACTATCATGTTTTTTCTCGCGCACAGCCGGGGAAAACCGGCGGCCTAAAACTCTTTTTCAGCCAGCTCCACTGCCCGCCGCAGCCCCATGGATTTGTTGATGGTTTCCTGATATTCCAAAGCGGGCACAGAATCGGCGACAATCCCTGCGCCGGCCTGCACCCAGAGATCATCGCCCTGCATGATAAAGGTCCGGATGGTGATGCAAAAATCCATATTCCCGGAAAAACCGAAATACCCGACGGACCCGGCATAGGGTCCGCGCCGCTCGGGTTCAAGCTCTTCGATGATCTCCATGGCCCGAATCTTGGGAGCCCCGCTCACCGTGCCTGCGGGAAAACAGGCACGCAGGACGTCAAACTGATCCTTGCCAGGGGCCAGCGTCCCGTGCACCCCGGAAACCAGATGCATGACATGGCTGTAACGCTCGACCACCACGAGATCGCGGACCTCCACCGAGCCATACCGGGCAACCCGGCCCACGTCGTTGCGGCCCAGATCGACCAGCATCAGATGCTCGGCCCGCTCCTTGGGGTCGGCCAGCAGCTCCTGCTCCAAGGCCGCATCCTCTTCCGAGGTTTTGCCGCGTTGTCTCGTCCCGGCAATGGGGCGCAGCTCGATATTCCCCTGCTCCAGGCGGACCAGAATCTCCGGGGAGGAACCGATCTGAACCAGATCCCCGAGCTTGAGGTAAAAAAGATAGGGGCTGGGGTTGATATGGCGCAAGGCGCGGTAGAGCTTGAAGGGTGGCAGTTCCGTTTTAGTGTGAAAGCGTTGCGACAAAACAACCTGGATGACATCCCCAGCCTGGATATACTCCTTGGCCGCCTCCACCATCTTTTCAAAGGCCTGCTCGCTCATGTTGGAGGTGAAGGTGTGGGGCGTGGTGGCCTTCAAGCCTTTACCGCCGAGATACTCCGTGGGCATGGGCGCTTGCAAACGGAGGATGACCTCCTCGATCTCGGCCTGCGCCTTCGCATACAGGGCCGGGATATCCCCCGCTGCAACCCCAGGGGTCTGCACCAGATTGACCACGGTGAGTAACTGCCGGAGATTGTCGTAGATCAAAACGGTGCGCGGCACCATAAACGAGCTGTCTGGAAATTGGGCCAGGGGCGGGTTGCGCTCGGGCAAGCGCTCCATGAAGCGTACCATGTCGTAGCCCAGAAACCCGACTGCCCCGCCAAAGAAACGCGGCAGCAGTTCAGGATCGCAGGCCATTTCGGAGTTGCAGGCATTGAAGGACTTGAGCAGTTCTTGCAGGGCCTCAAGCGGGTCGCCCTCCTGCTCCTCCACCATGCCCGCACGGGTGATGGTGATCCGGGTGCCGCGACTTGCGAAGGTGACGATGGGATCAAAGCCGATAAAGGAATAACGGCCCCATTTCTCCCCACCCTCAAGGCTTTCAAAGAGAAAGGCGTGCGACTCCCCGCCCGCCACCTTGGCAAAGATGGTCAGCGGCGTATCGAGGTCGGCGACGATTTCCCGATAGATCGGCACCAGGCCGGCATCGACCGCCAGGTGTTTAAACTCCGGCAAGGAAGGTCGGAACATGGATAGGTCCTCAGCTCATAAAAAAAGCCATGGAACACAAGCGTCCCATGGCTTTTTATTTTTCTTTTTACAACGAAACACTCTTCATAATATACAGGTCTGATCCCTGCGCACGGCGGAAGAGGCACAACCAGGCCAATCGGAGGTCCTTAGGCTAAGCTTTCTTCCCGCTGGAAGAAAAACCACGTCAAGGCACCAGCCGTTACCGGCTCTCTCGTTATATTACACCGCGGCCAACATAGCATTTACCCGCTTGGTCAAACGGGAAACCTTGCGGGAGGCATTCTTTTTGTGAATGGAACCCTTCACCGCTGTTTTCTCAATAATAGGGATCGCCAACTTCAGTGCTTCCTGGGCCTGGTCCCCGGCTTTCAGCTCAACGGCCTCAAGGACCTTCTTTACAACACCCTTCATCTTGCTCTTGTTAGAGCGATTGCGAAGCCGTTGCAACTGATTCTGACGATTCCTTTTTTCGGCGGACTTATGATTAGCCAATTCTCAACTCCTGTTACTGTATTGTTGATTGATTCAAGACACTCTGCCCACGTCATCTGACGGCTGGCAGGTTTCCTGCCCGGCCGCCGTTTCCGGACAACACCGACAGAAATATGCTGGAAAATTTTGAAGATAAATCAAATCGCCCACCTTGTCAAGCAACAACTGGGCAGACTGTTTTGAATAGTTGTGGGGCAGACCCGACAAGTCCTGTGCACAAAAACATCCTTTCTTCGCGCAAGATCATAACCGATCTCCTCAATTTTTTTAAAAAAATTCGTTCATGCCCCTTGCCTGGCACCCTGCTTTTCGTTTACTTTAAAAAGAGATCAGATATTAAAACCTTTTCATCCCCATATTTTTTTTAACGGAACCCGAACCTCGATGCTGGAATTCGCACAGTCACTCCGCTGGCAAGACATCTTCGATATCATGATCGTTTCGTTCATCATCTATCGAATCATGCTGCTGATCCGCGGAACCCGCGCCGTCCAAATGCTGGCCGGCATCGTTGTGCTCATCACGCTCTATTTTGCCGCCCGGGAATTCGAATTTCTGACCCTGTACTGGCTACTGGGAACTTTTTTAAGCTCCATCTTCCTGATCATTATTATCATCTTCCAGCGGGATATCCGGCGAGCCCTCACCCAGGTAGGGCAAACCACCTTTTCCAAACCCCAGGAAGACATGGTGCACATTCTGCTCGAAATTGTTCGGGCGGCGCAGCAAATGGCCCAGCGCAAGATCGGCGGCCTCATCGTCATCGAACGGGAAACCGGGCTCAACGACTACATCGAGTCGGCGCACAGCCTGGACGCCATCGTCAGCAGACAACTCCTGGTCAGCATTTTCCAGACCACCGCCCCCCTCCACGACGGAGCGGTGATCATCCACAATGGCCGGATCCGTTCGGCCGGGGCTCTGCTCCCGCTCACCAGAAACCCCTACATCAGCAAACAGCTTGGCACCCGCCATCGGGCAGCCATCGGGCTTTCCGAGGAAACAGACGCGGTGATCATCGTGATCTCGGAAGAAACCCAGAAGATATCCCTGGTCCAGCACGGGGCCATGACCTCCGATCTCGACGAAAACGCTCTCAGAAGCCGACTTGACGCAATCTTTGTTCCCAAGGAAAATACGACCCCCCTGCTATGGAAAAACTGGTTAAACAAATAATCCGGCGCCTGCCCACCCCCAATCTCCTCAACTGGCCGAACAATTGGGGGCTGAAGCTCATTTCCCTGATCTTCGCCGTCCTCCTCTGGTATTTCGTGGTGGGTGAGGACAAGGTTGACACCACGGTCTACATTCCGGTGGAGATTGTCAATCTGCCCAAGGAACTGATCATCTCCAACCAGTTCAAGAAACAGTTGGAGGCAACGGTCCGCGGCCCCCGCGGCCTGATCAGCGGCATCAACCGCCAGCGGATCACCAGAACCATCAATCTTGCCAAGGCCACCCCCGGCACCATTGTCATCCGTAACGAACCGGAAACGATCCAATTTCCGCGGGGCGTCACCGTATCCCGCCTCCAGCCCACCCACATTACCTTACTCATCGACGAACTGGTCGAAAAAGACCTTCCGGTCCAGGCCAGAACAATCGGCGAACCGGCCATTGGCCACGAGCTGGCGGGAGTGATTTTCGAACCACCGCTTATCAAGATTGCCGGCCCCAAGGCCATTGTCGGACGGGAAAAACTCCTCACGGGAAAGCCCATCGACATCAGCGGACTGAAAGGACCGACAACCATCCAGGTCCCTCTGGAGCTACGCCCCGCGCTTCTCGAACTCATAGGGGAAACCGTGGTCACCGCCAATGTGGTGATCCGCGAAAAAACCACGGAAAGGACCATCGCGGATGTCCCCATCCATCTCGCTGACCCCGATTCCGCAAGAAAGGTGACCATCGAGCCGAACACCATCGACATCCGCGCCCTGCTGCCTCTGAGCAGCAAAGGAAACCAGGCTCGGCTTTTCGAGGCCACTGTCTCAACAGAGGGGCTGTCGGTCGGCGTCCACAGAGTCCCGGTTAAAATCACGGCGGCGGAGCAAATAAAGATTATCGAGGCAGCCCCGCCCACCGTCACCGTAAGGATTGGCAAGAGCTCTGGCAAATGAGCCAAGTCCCAGGGGGTCGCCGCCATCCCGGCAACAGGCGTTCGCAGGGGCCGTCCGTAATAGAGTGCATTACCTATCCCGTTTTTCCGCCCCACAAGAGGAAACCATGAGAAAATTATTCGGCACCGATGGGGTGCGGGGGGTGGCGAACACCTATCCCATGACCACCGAAATCGCCATGCAGATCGGCCGAGCCCTGGCCTTTCTGGTCAAAGACATGCGCCGCGGGCACCGGATCGTCATCGGCAAGGATACCCGCCTTTCCTGCTACATGATCGAAAATGCCCTGGCCGCGGGTATCTGCTCCATGGGAGTGGATGTCCTCCTGGTCGGGCCGCTGCCCACGCCGGGCATCGCCTTCATCACCACCAGCATGCGAGCCGATGCCGGGGTGGTGATCTCCGCCTCCCACAACCCCTTCCAGGATAACGGCATCAAGATCTTCGCCAGAAACGGCTTCAAGCTCCAGGATGATCTGGAACTGGAGATCGAAGATCTGGTCTTTTCCCAGAAAATGTCGGCCCTGCGGCCGGTGGCCGAAGAAGTGGGCCGCGCCACCCGGATCGATGACGCCAAGGGTCGCTACATCGTCTCCTTGAAAAACACCTTTCCCCAAGAATACACCCTGGATGCCTTCCACATCGTGCTGGACTGTGCCAACGGCGCCACCTACGGGGTTGCCCCCCACGTTTTCGAGGAGCTGGGCGCCACCGTCACCACCCTTTCGGCAGAGCCGGACGGCACCAACATCAACCGCGATTGCGGCGCCCTGCACCCGGAACACATGGCCGCCAAGGTCCGGGAACTCGGAGCGGACATCGGCATCGCTCTGGACGGCGACGGCGACCGGATCATCGTGGCTGACGAACACGGCAACATCGTGGACGGCGACCATATCATGGCCATCTGCGCCGCCGACTTACTCAGCCGCAAGAAACTCAAGAAAAAAACCCTGGTGGCCACGGTGATGAGCAACCTGGGTCTTGAGGTCGCCATGCAGCGCCTGGGCGGGGCCATGGTCCGCACCCAGGTCGGCGACCGCTATGTGGTGGAAGAGATGCGCAAGTCCGGCTACAATTTCGGCGGAGAACAATCGGGGCACCTGGTGTTCCTGGAGCACAACACCACCGGCGACGGCATCCTCGCCGCACTCCAGCTGCTGGCGGTGATGATCAAAAAGGGCAAACCTCTGTCGGAGCTGGCCACCATCATGGAAAGCTTTCCCCAGGTGCTCAAGAATGTCCGCACCGCCAAAAAAATCAACACCAGCAGCATCCCCGGCTTCAGCAAAAAACTCAAAGAATTGGAAAAAAAATTGGGCAAGGACGGCCGCATCCTGGTCCGCCCCTCCGGAACCGAGCCGGTTATCCGGGTCATGGTGGAGGGCAAGGACGCCGGGCTGATCAACGCCATGGCCGACGAACTCTGCGAAATGATCCGCAAGGCCGACACTGCCAAAGCGTAACCAAGCAAACCATGAAGATCCGACTCGACCAGCTCCTGCTCCTGCAAGGGCTGGCCTCCACCCTCCAGCAGGCCCAGGCCCTGATTGCCGCAGGCCAGATCCTGGTAAACGACCAGCCGGCAGACAAGGTCGGTTCACTCTTTGCTGAAGACTGCCAAATACGGCTCAAGGGAAAATCCTGCCCCTATGTGAGCCGGGGCGGGTTCAAGCTGGCGGCTGGGCTGGACCATTTCCAGATCGACCCCAACGGCCTCATCTGCGCCGATATCGGCGCCTCCACCGGCGGCTTCACCGATTGCCTGTTGCAGCGCGGGGCCGCCAAGGTGTATGCCATTGATGTCGGCTATGGCCAGTTGGCCTGGAAACTGCGGCAGGACCCACGGGTGGTGGTCATGGAGAGAACCAACGCCAGAAATCTACAAGCCGGAGACCTTAAAGACCCCCTTGACCTGGCGGTGATCGATGCTTCGTTTATTTCCCTCAAAACGCTGCTGCCGCCGCTGCTCGCTCTTTTTTCTGGAACCGTCCGGGTGCTGGCCCTGATCAAACCGCAGTTTGAGGTCGGCAAAGGCCAGCTCGGCAAGGGTGGAGTCGTCCGGGACAGCGACCTGCACGAGGAGGTGGTTGAGAAAATCCGAGGGGTTGCAGACGGGCTGGGCCTTGTCCCGGTTGGCGTCAGCCCCTCCCCGATCCTTGGCCCCAAGGGCAACCGAGAGTTCTTGATCTACCTTGTTTCGCCGCAGGAATAGCTAGATACGATAGCGCTTGCCGCGCCAGAAAAAATCATCCCGCTGACGTCTCGACAAATCATGGGCAAAGCGGGCGATCAAGCCGGACTCAACAACCAGATCACAAAGCTCCCCATCCAGATCCCCCCGATCAACCAGCCCTTCCAGAATACCCATGGCCTCGGAAAGCATTTTTCCAGGCTTGTAGGGCCGATCCGCCGCGGTCAGCGCCTCCAGCACATCGGCGAGGGCCAGCATTCTCGCGGGCAGGGGAATGGCGCCGTTCGCAAGCCCTCGGGGATAGCCGGTGCCGTTGAGCTTTTCATGATGCATCCCGGCATAGGCCGCTACATTGCGAAGTTTTTTGGGAAAAGGCAGACCCTCCAGCATCCTGATGCTCATGTCCACATGGTGGTTCATCACCTTGCGTTCCGCCTCGGTCAAGGTGCCTTTTTGCACGCAAAGATTCTCAACCTCATCGGGGGCGAGTAAGGGCAAATCCATCCCACTCATGGCATAGGTTATCCCTGCAAGCCGCTGTACTTTCTCGATACTGCCGGCAGACAACCCCTCGCCGCCCAAATTGATCGTATCGAGAAAATTGATGATCTCTTGCCATTCTTCCGTTTTTTCAACAGGCCGTTGAACAGCAGGACGTCCTTCTTCCCTCGGGCAGGGCTCGTTTTCCAGGCGGGTGACTTCATCGTTCAACCTGGAGATTTCCACCCGATGCCGAACCAGTTCTATCCGGTCGAAAATGGTCTCAAGCTTGGTCGCCTTGTCCATGAGATGCTCAGGCGTGGTGATCTTCCCCACGTCATGGAGCCAGGCCGCCATCCTGATTTCAGCAAGCTCGTCGGCGCTGAAGCTGATCGGGGCAAACTTGCCGGTGGTGGCGCTGTTCACCTCCAGAGCAATCTTCTCGGTCAAATTGGCGACCCGAAAAACATGCCCTGCCGTATAGGGGGATTTCTCGTCAATGGCATCGCCGATTGTCCGCACAAAGGCGTCCAGCAGATTTTCAAGCCCCCGGACCAGCCGTATCTTGGTAAGGGCTATGGCTGCCTGGGAGGCCAAACTCATGACCATCCCCACCTCGTGCTCAAGGAAAGGAACAACCGCACCGGTTTCCCGATCCTTGGCATTGAGCAGCTGCAACACCCCGATAACCTCATCCTCATGATCCCGCAGGGGGATCACCAGCATCGAGCAAGAACGATACCCGGTGGAGGCGTCAAAATCACGGGTTCCCTGAAAGTCAAAGCCCTCGGCATCGTACACATCGGCAATATTGACCGGCTCGCCGGTAAGAGCGCAGTGGGCGGAAACATTGCGGTGATTCTCCGTATTGTCCTCAAGACGCAACGGCACGGGAGGCCAGGAGATGGCTTCCCCGCTCCCTCCCATGAACACCCCGAGCGAATCGTTCTGAACAATGGCAAAATCAAGGACCTCCCGCTCATCCTCCTTGATGTACAGGGTGCCGCCGTCGGCATTGGTGAAATGCCGGGCCTCCCGGACGATCCTCTCCAAGAGTCGGTCGATGTTCTTTTCCGAAGAGAGCCCCAGGCCGATCTTTACCAGTTGATAGAGATGATTTCTCTGACCTTCGCTGAACTCCCGAACCTCTTGGGCAACCCGGTCGGCAAGGCCTGCAACAACCTCCGCCGGAACCCCGGCCATTGCCTGCCCGGCGTAGTCTTCGATTCCCTGCACGACCTTCTGCATGAGCAGGTCCACTGCCGGCTGCCTGCGAATCCGAACCTTGTTCGGAAGAGTATCCATGTCCGTTATCCTTGCCCAAGGCGGTAATTCCATTCTTCACATCTTTCGACCAAGCCAATGGCGGGCTGGGAAAAAATTCTGTCCCATACAGACACATTATACGGCAGAACACGATGACAAGCAATTCTACATTATGACAACAAATACCGTCGTAGCCTGCCCCATTGCCCGGAAGGCAAAAGACCTCGGAGACGGTTGACTTGCCGGAGCGAAAATGCTACCTTGGGTGCGGTGCAATTCCCAGACCTGCTCAGCATTTCCTGCGCTCTGCTGACCATACTATTTTCCAAGTTTTTCCAGGAGTATATTCATCATGTCCAAAACACCTTCCCTTTCCCGGCCATCCCTGTTTTTTACCCTCATCGGCGCCGCCCTGTTCCTGCTTGCCTCCACTGCCTTCGCGGCAGAGGACCACGTCAGTGTCCTGAAAAACGGCGCCAATATCCGCTCCGGCCCCGAGACAACCAAAGAAATTCTCTGGACGGTATTCAAGGGTTTCCCGTTGCAGGTAACCGAACGCAAGGGAAAATGGGCCCATGTGGTGGACTTTGACGGAGACAAGGGCTGGATCACCACCGACCTTCTCGCCAAGGAGAAAACCGTCATTGTCAAGGCCGCCACCGCCAATCTTCGGGTTGGCGCGGGAAAAGACTACGAAATCGCGGCGGAAGTCAAACACGGCGTGGTCTTCAAAACCCTGACCACCGAAGGCGATTGGGTCAAGGTCAAGCATGCGGACGGCACCACCGGTTGGATATTGGGCAAGCTCCTCTGGCCCAACATCCTGCCGTAACCCAAGCCCTCCACGCTCCATGGGCAAAAAAGCTCCTCCGGCATATCCGCTGCACCCCGTCCTCCTGGTTGACGACGAAAGCCACACCCTTGCCAGCTTCGATATCGCCCTCCGCTCCCATGGCATCAACAATACGATCCGTTGCCAAGACAGCCGGGAGGTCGCCGGCATCCTCGCCCGACAGCCCGTGGAAATCATCCTCCTTGATCTGATGATGCCCCATGTTTCCGGGCACGACATCCTCAAGGACGTCAGCCAACGGTTCCCGGATTTGCCGGTCATCGTCGTCACCGGGGTCAACGAGGTGGATACCGCGGTTCGCTGCATTCAGCAGGGGGCTTTCGACTACGTGCTCAAACCGGTGGAAATCGAACGCCTCCTGCCCAGCATCAGACGGGCGCTTGAGGTCAGACAGCTCCGCCGGGAAAACTCCCGGCTTGCCAGCAGTTTTTTCGAAAAAGACCCGACCCGCCCGGAGGTGTTTTCCCAAATCATCACGGGCAATGACACCATGAAAGCCCTGTTCCGCTATTGCGAGGCCATCGCCGAAGGGCGACAGCCGGTGCTGATCACCGGGGAAACCGGGGTGGGCAAGGAGAGCATCGCCAGGGCCATCCATGATCTCAGCGGCAGGGCGGGGGAATATGTGGCGGTCAACGTGGCCGGCCTTGACGACCAGATCTTTGCCGATACCCTCTTTGGCCACGCCAAAGGGGCCTTCACCGGCGCGGATCGCAGCCGCTCAGGCCTGGTGGAAAAAGCAGCCGGGGGCTCCCTGTTCCTTGACGAGATCGGCGATCTCAGCGAGGCCTCCCAGGTCAAGCTCCTGCGTTTTCTTGAGGAACGCGAATACTATCCCCTGGGTTCCGACCAGGTGCATCATTCCGACGCCAGGGTCATCGTCGCCACCCACCACGACCTGGAACAGCAGCACCAAAAAGGGTTGTTCCGCACCGACCTGTTTTACCGGCTGCGCACCCACCGCATCCAGGTTCCCCCGCTGCGGGAACGTAAGGACGACCTCCCGGCCCTGCTGGATTTCTTTCTTGCCCAGGCCGCGGCGGAGTTCAAAAAGCAAAAACCCCTCTGCCCAGAGGCGCTCATCCCTCTGCTGGCCGGCTATGATTTCCCCGGCAACGTCCGGGAGCTGCGGGCGCTGGCCTTTGATGCCATGAGCCATCAGCGGGGAGCCACGCTCTCCATGGCGTTTTTCCGCAAGGAACTCGGCGCAACCAGCCCGGCGGCAAGCCAGTCCTCCCTTGCCAAGGTGCTCCCGCAAAAATCCTGGGCCGCCGGGTTTGACCGGCTGCCCACCTTGAAAGACGCGGATCAGGAACTCATCGCCGAAGCCCTCAGACGCAGCAGCAACAACCAGCGGGCCGCCGCCCTCCTCCTGGGCATAACGCCGCAGGCCTTGAATCAGCGACTCAAACGCCAGGCATAACCACGGACCAGAAGGAAATTTCCCAAACCATGGCAGGCAAAGGAAAAATACTTATTGTCGACGATGAGTCCATGGTCCTCAAGCTGCTCACCATGCAGGTGGAGCGCCTCGGCTATACGGCAATCGGTGCGAGCAACGGCCCGGAGGCCATGGCCCTTCTTGCCAAAAGCCCCTTCCATCTTTTGATCACCGATATCATGATGCCGGATATGGATGGCCTGGCCCTCATGCAACAGGCCGTGACCATCCAACCCGACCTTGAATGCATCGTGGTTTCCGGACAGGCGGATCTTGCCATCGCCGTGGAAGCCATGAAAATGGGGGCGATCAACTATATCCAGAAACCGATCTCCCTGATAGAACTGGATGTCTCCCTGGCCAGAGGCATGGAACGGATTGCCCTGCTGAAGACCCTCAAAAAAAGCCAGGAGGAGCTGAGCCAGCATCGCGACCACCTGGAACAACTGGTCGCCAAACGAACCGCGGAACTCGCCCGCATCAACAAACAGCTCCAGGCGGATATCAAGGCCAGGAAAAAAGCGGAAAAAGAAGCGGAACAGCGGCGGCGGCAGCTCATCGAAGCCGACAAAATGGTCTCCCTCGGCATCCTAGTCGCCGGGGTGGCCCATGAAATCAACAATCCGAACAACTTCATCACCATGAACGCCCCCATCCTCCACCGCGCCTGGGAGGATTTCCTCCCCATATTGGAAGAGCATTACCAGGAGCACGGTGATTTTCCCGTGGCCGGCATCCCCTTTTCCGAGATGCGCGAGCATATCCCCGAACTTTTTTCCGGCATCCTCGACGGCTCGGAACGCATCCGCAGAATCGTCTTCAACCTGCGGGATTACGCACGCCAAGGCATCTCCGACATGGACCAGGAGGTCGACCTCAACACCGCGCTGCGCGCCGCCTTGGTCCTGCTTGCCAACCCGCTCAAAAAGGCGACCGACCACCTCACCATCCACTACGGCGAGGGGCTGCCTCCGGTGCGGGGCAATTTCCAACGGACCGAGCAGGTCATCATCAACCTGTTGCAAAACGCCTACCAGTCCCTCGCTTCCCCCGACAACCACCTGACCGTTTCCACCGGCCTGGATTCGAAAACCGACACGCTTTTTGTGGAAATAGCAGACCAAGGCGGCGGCATTTCTCAAAAAAACCTCAAACGCATCCTGGACCCGTTTTTCACCACCAAACGCGACAACGGCGGCAGCGGCCTCGGCCTTTCCATCTCCGCAGGGATCATGGAAGAGCATGGGGGGCGGCTGGAATTCAACTCGCAACCCGGCAAGGGCACCGTTGCCCGAGCAGTATTTCCCATGACCGTGTCCGGGGGGAAATAGGTTTATCCTTAAATGCCGGGGACGGCCTTTTGTGCTGTACCCTCTTTCTTCTTTTGCGTGCCCAAAAGAAGAAACAAGAAAAAGGCACCCCAGCCAGTCCTGGCCCTGCGGGCTTCCCTTACTTCTCGCCGAGGGCGGGACGTGGAAAAACTCGGGCTTCGCCCTCAAACAGTTCCCGCGTCTTTTCCCGCCCCCGCCTGCGAGGCGCGGCAGGACAAATGGGGGAGGAAAAATTCCCATTGGCACGCAGCCGAGCACCGGAAAAGCTGCCGAAAAGGGAGGTTGCACTGTTTGAGCGCAGCGAGTTTGCAACCTCCCGGCAGCTTTGAGGAGCACAGGGCATCCCGCCTTCGGCGGGACAAGTGCCTGGGTGCCCTTTCTTTGGTTCGTTTCTTTGGGCAAGCAAAGAAATGAACAGATTAATTTCATCCTACCCCGCAGAACATCAACTTTTATTGACACACATCAACATCCATTCATTTCCGCCACACCACTGCCTCCCCAACCCCATTCCCCATCCAGCCAATAAAGATATCTTGATCCGCCATCACCCCTTCACCCCGTCGCATAAAAAAATATTCCATGCGATATCCGCTGGTTAGACACTTTCTTTCCCGCCTGGCACATTTCTTCCATACGCAAGAAGCAACCCCTCGAAAACCACGGGGGCGAATTCCACCTGACCAGGAGGAAAGACCATGGGAACATCAGCAGTGAAAGCCACGCTGGCAACGCTTATACCTGATCGGGAAGCATACATCCACGGCTCGCTGCGGATCACCGAAATCCTCGGTCTCATGTCGGCAACCGCCCTTCCCCTTGCCAACGATACGGTCATGGGCATCATAAATTTCCGAGGCAGAACCGTTCCGGTTATCGATCTGCGGATGAATCCCGCCCTCGGTCTCAACGGCTTTGCCGAACAGATCTGCATCCTATCGGCGGAAAGCGCCGACCAGACCCAGCCCCTTATCTTCGGCGCCCTGTTGGATTCGGAAGCGGACGCCTACGAGCTGATCATCGGAAAGACCCACTAAGAAGATTACAGGCCCGACCGGGCCTGACACAAATAGCCATTTGGATCGGTCCCCCCCCCTCGCCGATCCAAGACTTCCTGCCAAGTCCCTCCGGGGCTTGGCAGGAAGTTGGCTTTTTTGCAGGGCAAGAAAGTGACCGGGAGCACTCCATGGAGCACGGCGAAACACCGATGATTGCCGCCATCCCACAACCTTTTCCCACAGGGCTGGCCCCATCCATGTCGCAAATCCCTCTTCCGCTGTCTTACCCCGACCTCCCAATTATAAACCTGCCCCCCGGCAAACTGCTGATCACCAGACAGGCATCCATTGTCTCCACCATCCTCGGCTCATGCGTTTCGCTGTGCCTGCACAACGAAAAATTAAGGGTCGGGGCCATCTGCCACGGCATGCTGCCCCGACAGACAACACCGCCCGTTGCCGGACATTTCCCGTATCTGGACACGGTGGTGCCTCACATGCTCGAAACCATGGCCAGCCGCTTCGGCCTCGCCCCATCAGCACTGACAGTAAAAATGTTCGGCGGAGCAAGCGTCATTCAGACCGGGCTGCCCACCCCCGATGGACTTGCCATCGGCCAGCAGAATATTGCCGCCGCCCTTGCGGCACTTGCCCGTTTTGGCCTTACCCCCGAGGTACAAGAAACCGGAGGAACCAAGGGATACAAGATATTTTTTAATACCGGCACCGGCGAAATTTTCGTGCGACGCATAGCCCCAACTCTTGCAAACAGCTTCGCGCAAACCATGAGGAACCAGGCCGGACAATAACGCCCCAGGCGTTGTCGGCACACATCATGACCAGCCCACAGATCCTGATAGCAGAAGATGAAAAACACACCCGGCTGGCCCTCAATCTTGTTCTGCGCCAAGCCGGCTTCGGCGTAATCCTGGCAATCAATGGCCAGGATGCCTATGAAAAGATTCAGCAACAGCCCGCCAGTCACCCCATCAGCCTGATCATCACCGATTTCAAAATGCCGGAACTCGATGGCCTTGGCCTGATCGACAAACTCCAGAGAGCGGGCATCTCGATCCCCGTCATGGTCATCACCGGATACGGCGACAAGGAACTCCTCCGACAGCTGCACAAACGCGGCTACGCTTCCTACATCGACAAACCGTTCATCCCAGAGGAAGTCTTGAACCAAATCGCCAACGCCCTGCCACAAGCGCAGGCCGTGGCCTGAAGTCTTTCCAGCCCACCCGCCAGTCCACCGCGTTACTCTTTCCTGCCCGCACCACCTCCGGTTTTCCGCAGCGTCTCCCAGAGAAAACCTATTGACCAGCCCTTGCGAACACACTAAAAGAAGAAAGGTGCCAAATAGACAGAAACCCCCTCTCCCCCCGGAGTCTTCGCTTACCTGCGGGAGAGGGTCGGGGTAAGGGGGAATGCCCCATGCAAGGCAGCCGCCATCTTCACCCACCTCCCAGCCCCTCCCGTAAAGCGAGGGGGAATTTGGCAAGATCAACCACGCAACCAACAGGTCATCACATGGTTTCCATCGCCACCCTCGGCCCGGAAGGCTCCCACGCCTGGCAGGCGGCCCGTCAGTACAACCCGGACGCGACCATCACGCTTTTCCCGAACCTGACCGCGGTGTTCAAGGCCTTTGCCGCCCAGGAAACCGACCTGGCCCTGGCCCCGGTCTACAATACCCGCGAGGGGCAGGTCAAGGAATACAGCCGATTGATCAAGGCCATGGACAAGGGCTTCTGGCAGGACAACATCGTCCTGCCCATCCATCTTTCCCTGGGCAGCCTCGATGCCACGGAACCGATCACCATGCTCTTGGGAAAAAGCGGGGTGCTGCGGCAGTGTGAAGACTACATCACCAGCACCTACCCCGAGGCGACCCTTACGTCGGTGCATGATCTGGATGCGGCAGTGCGTGACATCAAGGAGCAGGGGCTTGTCGGCCACGGGATCATCGAGTCGGAAGAGGCGCTACGCACCTACGGCCTGACCATCCGCGCCAGGGAGATCGCACCCCACAACCGGACCCGCTACGCGGTGCTAGGCCAGGCTCCGGCCCCCCGCACCGGCTACGATGCGACCACCATGGTCACCACCCCGATCAAGGACCGAGTCGGCATCCTGGCGGACATTTTGAACGAATTCACCAAGCGCAGCATCAACCTGATCGACATGCAGACGGAAACCGACCCCCAGAGCCAGAAGCTGCAATTCGTCATCGAATTCGAGGGGCACCTTTCCGACGAGCGGGTTCGCCAAGCCATCGAGCGCATTGAGCACCAGATCATCCAGGAGCCAGGCTCGGTGCGGGTGCTGGGCAGTTTCCCCAGGGTGGACATGCGGGTAAAACGCATCAAGACCTTCGGTTTTATCGGCAGCGGCGAGATGAGCCTCTGGTTTGCCGAGCGCCTGAAGAGCGAAGGCTACGAGACCATGATCACCGGCCGCAGCACCACGCTGCGGCCCGAAGCAATGATCCCCCAGGTGGAGGTGGTGGTGATCTGCGTGCCCATCAGCGCAACCCCTGCGGCGGTGGCGGAATACGGCCCGCTGCTGGCGGAAAATCAGGCCCTGATCCTGCTGGCGGGCGAGGCGGAAAACGTGCTGCACACCGCCCTGGCCCACACCAAGGACGGGGTGGAGGTGCTACTGGTCCATAACCTGTGGGGGCCGCAGGCCGCAACGATGAAGGACAAAAACGCCTCGGTGGTCCGCACTGCGCGGAGCGGGGCATTGAGCAGCGAGTTCGAGGCTTTTCTTTACAAGCACGGGGCCAAGATCTCCCTGGACGCGCCGGAGCAGCACGACCTGATGATGGGGGTCAGCCAGAAACTGCCCACCTCCATCTCGGTGGCCCTGGCCATGGCCCTCAAGGACAACGCCATCCCCCCGGAGGCCATCGGCAGCCACGCGACCCTGACCTCACTGTACTCCATCCTCTCCATGGCCAGGGTGCATGGGCAAACCCCCCGCACCTATGCCGAAATCATGGCCACCAGCGGCCAAGGGGGCCGCATTGTCCAGAGCTTTGCTGAGAACCTCGACAGGATCACCAATCTGGCCGAATCCGGCGATATCGAAACGCTCTGCGCGCTAATCGAGGACAACCGGCGTTATCTCAGCGAACCGTTTCTTAAAGACCGTATGCAGCAGGCCCTGGCCGTGGACGCCACTCTGGGCCGAGTGCTCAGCCGCGACTGATCAGAGAAAAAAATGGCACGCCGACGAAACAGGGCTTGACGCTCTATCCTTTTCTTCTATATGCTGTAAGCTATTGAAGTAATTCATACAAGTTTCCCCAATGATCAACCCGCTACGCGGAGGAGTAGAAATGGCCAGACAACAGACAACAATAGGCAAAAAAATCGGCGGCGGCTTCGGGATAGTGCTGCTCCTAACCGCTCTGCTCATGGGCATCTACCAGTTCGCCCTCACCTCCGCCACCTCCTCGTTCACCAACCTGATTGAATCGGAGATGGCCATTGCCGTGCGGGCCAATTCTGCCCTAAATGACCTCAACAAGTGCCGCCGCTTTGAAAAGGACTTCCTTCTCACCGGCAACGAGGGCAAGGCCAAGGAGCAACGGAACAGCTTTGCCGACCTGGGAGACGAACTGGACACCATTGAGGCCATTGCCAAGAAAGACGGCAAGACCAAGGTGGTCGAGGATATCGGAAAAATTCGCACCCAAGTGGAGATCTATGAGAAAAATTTTGAAGACATCGTCAAGGCTCCTGAATATGAGCGGATGAGCATCGAGCCAAAAATCCGAGAGGCTGCCAGAAATGCGGAACCGGCGCTGGAAGACCTCTACAAGGCTGTGCAGGATGAGGCAAACCAGGACACGGTTACCGCCAAAGACCGAGCCAAGTTCCTGGGCTTGCTGGCCTTGGCTATTGGCGTCGTTGGCATAGCCAGCGGTGCAGCCCTGGCCTTTTTCCTGGGCAAGGGGATTTCCGCCACCCTCAAGCAGGTCAGCCTGACCTTAAACGAAGGGGCCGAGCAGGTGGCTGCGGCGGCGGGCGAGGTTTCCTCCTCCAGCCAGACCTTGGCGGAAGGCGCTTCCCAGCAGGCTGCGGCGGTGGAAGAAACCTCCGCCTCCCTGGAAGAAGTCGGGGCCATGGTCAAGCAGGATGCCGACCATGCCCGCCAGGCCGATGATCTGATGAAAGAGGCCAACACGGTGATCATGAGCGCGGATGATTCCATGCGAAAACTCACCGTCTCCATGGAGGAAATCTCCGCTGCCAGCGCCCAAACCCAAAAGATCGTGAAAACCATCGACGAGATCGCCTTCCAGACCAACCTGCTCGCTCTAAACGCTGCGGTAGAGGCAGCCCGGGCCGGCGAGGCCGGGGCCGGTTTTGCCGTGGTGGCCGACGAGGTTCGTAACCTGGCCATGCGGGCTGCGGAGGCGGCGAAAAACACCTCCAATCTCATTGAGGGCACGGTGCAGAAGGTCAACACCGGCAGCGCCCTGGTCAAGGAGACCAGCGAATCCTTCAATACCGCGGCCGAATCCACCACCCGCATCGGCACCATCATCAGCGAGATAGCCGGATCGGCAAGCCAGCAGGCCAACGCCGTCACCCAGGTGACCAAGGCCATCCACGAGATCGACACCGTGACTCAGAGCAACGCGGCCGCTGCGGAAGAATCCGCTTCTGCCTCCGAAGAGCTGAACGCCCAGGCGGAAATGATGAAGGCCTCGGTGGCAAACCTGCTGGAAATGGTGGGCGGCGCCGAAGGCCCGGCAAAAACCCAGCAAGACTCCAAACGGCTGAGACGGCCCCCAACTCCGACGCAGTCCAGCGCCAAAAAACTCGCGGCTCCGGCCAGAAAAGCCCTCCCCCCTGCGGCGAAGAAGCCAGCAACAAAGGGAACAAAGCCCGAGGATATCATCCCCATGGGAGATGACTTTGAGGATTTTTAATTCTTTTAAAAAAAATGGGAACTTTTACAAAGAGGGGAAGGTCTTACTATTAACGGCAACGTGAAAACATAGAAATCTCCTCCCCTTGGTTTCTTTTCACCTTGTTTCTTCTTCCCCTCTCTTCCTCGCCGCCACAAGCGGCACTCAGAGGCCATTTCCGCCCCTCCGGAAATGGCCTCTGTTTTTTTGTCACCCATCCTTTTTCTCTTGATAAGTCTTCTCAAATAATCATATGCTGATAGCAGAAAAATCCCAGCTGACAAGCCTTTCCACCGCATGATTCACACAAAAGAAGAAGCCCGGATTTACAAGGAGAAAGAGGATGGATCTCAAGCAGTGGTCATTGCGGGGCAAAATTGTTCTGGTGGGCGTGTTGCTGCCCACCCTGCTTATCGTGGGACTGTTCCGTCTCTACTCCGGTGAATCAAGGGAAAAAACTCTTGCCGCATACGCGGACAAGGCGAGAGCCATCTGTCTGACCGCCGAATCCACCCGCGACGAGATGGAAAAAAAATGGCAGATGGGGCTGTTCACCGCCGAGCGCCTCCGGGAGTTGGCGGCGGCTGGCGAAAAGGACAAGGCCCTGGCCATGGTTCCGGTGGTTTCCGCCTGGAATGCGGCAATGCGTAAGGCGAAGGAAGGCGGCTACACCTTCAAGGTGCCGAAACACGCGCCCAGGAATCCCAATAACGAACCGGACGCGCTTGAGGCCAAGGCTCTCAAGCTGATGGACGACCAGCACCTTGACGAATATTTCGAGATCGACCCCGCCCTCAACGCGGTCCGCTATTTCCGGGCGGTACGCCTCACGGAAACTTGCCTGCTCTGCCACGGCGATCCAAAAACCTCCCAGGCGCTCTGGGGCAACGGCAACGGAACCGACCCCACCGGCGGCCCCATGGAAAACTGGAAAACCGGCGAGGTGCATGGCGCCTTCGAAGTAATCCAGTCGCTGGATGAGGCGGACAAGCAGTTGAGCGCCTCCATCACCAAAGCCACCTCCCTGGTGGTTGTCGGCCTGGCCGTCATGGCCGTGCTTTTCGCCACCCTGGTGATCCGCATCGTCTCCAATTCGGTGATCAAGCCGGTTACCCGAATCATTGCCGACCTGACCCGGAGTTCAGACAATCTCCTTGACGCCGCCAACCAGGTTTCTTCCGCCAGCCACGAACTGGCCGACGGCGCAACCCGGCAGGCCGCAAGCCTTGAGGAGACCTCCGCCTCGCTGGAAGAGATGTCCTCCATGACCAAACAGAACGCCGAGAACGTGAACCAGACCAGCCTGATGGCGGAAAACGCCAGAAGCTCGGCCGAGGTCGCCCAACACAGCATGGAGAAGATGACCGAGGCAATCGCCAGCATCAAAAAATCCTCGGATCAAACCGCCGTTATCATGAAGACCATTGACGAAATCGCCTTCCAGACCAACCTGCTGGCCCTGAATGCCGCCGTTGAAGCCGCGCGGGCCGGAGAGGCGGGTGCGGGCTTTGCCGTGGTGGCGGAAGAAGTCCGCTCGCTGGCCCTGCGTAGCGCTGAAGCCGCCAAAAACACAGCACAGCTCATTGAGGAATCACAAAAAAATGCGGACAACGGCGTACAATCCGCTGCGGAAGTGCAGGAAATTCTGATCAAGATCGTAGAGGGGGTCAAGAAAGTCAGCCACCTGGCCAGGGAAATCTCCGTGGCCAGCGACGAGCAGGCCCAGGGCGTTACCCAGATCAATCTTGCCGTCTCCGACGTGGACAAGGTGACCCAGGGCAACGCCGCCATCTCCGAAGAGGCTGCCTCGGCAAGCGAAGAGATGTCCGGTCAGGCCAAGGAGTTGAGCGAACTTGTCCACTCTTTGGCCGAAGTGGTGGGGGCCCGGCAAGACAGCGCTCCGCCCCCGCACACCAGCAGCAGGAGAAAAGCGGCGCCGCAAATCCAAAACCGTGCGTCCGTCCCCGCCCAAGCAAAGCCGACAAAGAAATTGGCCGCACCAAAGGCCACCAAAGCGCAAGAAGTCATCCCCTTTGACGATGATGAATTTGAAAACTTTTAACAACCACATTCAGGAGGAGCACCATGGCATTATTGACCTGGCAGGACAAGTATTCCGTAGGCATCCGGCAAATCGATGACCAGCACAAACAGCTCATCACCATGATCAACGAACTCAACGACGCCATGCTGGCAGGCAAGGGCAAGGAAGTCCTGATGACGGTGCTGAACAAACTCGCCAACTACTGCGTGAGCCATTTCGCCGTCGAGGAAAAACTGTTCGACACCCATGCCTACCCGGAAACCGCCGACCACAAGGACAAGCACCACAAGATGACCGCCAAGGTCACGGCGCTCATCGGCGAAGTGCAAAGCGGCAAAAGCACGGTGAGCATCGAGGTGATGAACTTTCTCAAGAACTGGCTGGACAAACACATCATGGAAACAGACAAAAAATACGGCCCCTACCTGAACAGCAAGGGCGTCAAATAAGCGATTTTCAGTACAGGCCGGGGCAGCGCCCAACTCCGCTCCCCGGCCCTCCCACCCACCTCATCTCAGGTTTCCCATGAACTGCCGGGTAAACATCGACACCTACCGCTGCAACAGCTGCGAAACCTGCGTGGTCGTCTGCCCGGAGGTCTTTCGGATGAATCCAACCCTGGAAAAAGCAGAATCCCTTTCCGACACCGTGACATGCAGCGAAACTCTGGACCGGGCCGCGGCCATGTGTCCAGAAAAATGCATCGAGATCGAGCGAGTCTGAGGTATTCCGCCCATCATTTCTCCGCTTGACTTTTTCCGGTCATTTTCTCTAACCTAAATTACTAGGAAGAGTAGCTGGGCAACCGCTTCTGCTTTCTACTGCTACAGTGCGCCAGGCGGGTTGTTCCGGTTGCATCAGCCCCTTGGCGAGCCTTTTTCCTCTTTTTCTCAACCGAAACAAAGGAGCCTGCCATGAAACACCTCTTCACCATCGTCACTGTCGCTGCTTTTTCCCTTTTTCTCGCCGCGCAGAGCATGGCAGCCGACGCCCTGCCCGCCGACCAACAGGCCAAGGTAGCCGCCAAACTCAAGACCTTGCAGGCATTGAGCACCGACCCGCAGGTGGTGGCGGCGGTCAAGGAGTACAACGCCTCTCCCTCCGCCGAGGCCAAGGGTATGACCAATGACAAATGGAAGGGACTCACCATCATGGACCCCTTTGTCCGTTCGCTGGCCAAAAACGCCCTGGGCCAGTACCTCAACGCCAAGAAGGATGACAGCATTACCGAGATCTTTGTCTCCGGCAAGGACGGCGGCAAAGTTGCCTTCCTTGCCAAGACCTCCGGCTGGAACCACGCTGGCAAGCCGAAGCACGACGTACCCATGACCGGCAAAACCTGGCAGGGAGCACCGGAGACCGACGAGTCCACAGGCAAGCAGCAGGTTCAGGTGGCTATCCCGGTACTGGATGGCGCCACCCCCATCGGCTCCATCGTTATCGGGCTTGGGTTGTCCAAGCTGTAAGCAACAAGATTGAGCACAATTGCGGAGCCTCCCCGTGGGGCTCCGCTGATTCCTTCATGGCAAATTAATCAGGAGAATCACATGAGTGTCCTGCGCAAACTATCCCTTTTACTGGCTCTTTCCGTAGCGTTAATGGGGCTAGCCGGTGGAATCTCCGTACTGATGGGATACCGCATCGTAACCGACGGACGCAATCTCCTGCACGAACAGTCACAGGAGTCGGAAAAAGGCTTTGCACTTATCCAGGCCGCAGTTGCGGTACAAGGTGGAATACAGCAACTGGTTCGTGAGCGGGATATCGATACCATTGAAAAGTTGTTGGCCCAGGATGAAAAATCCTCCAAGGCTGCGCAGGAGCTTGTTGGCGGAATGCAAGGCGCCGAGGGGATTGCCGCGATCTTTGGCGAACTGCTGAACGTGAACACCAAGGTAAAGAATGTCCTGCTCAAGGGAGATAATGCTGCTGCCCTACAGCTCTTCATTGAAGAATCGGCCCCGGTTTTTGAAAAACTGCTTGAAGCCATCCAGCACCACCAACAAGAAGTTCGTGAACGCATTGCGCAACAGAGCACAGAAAGCAATACCAAGCTGGTACGAACGGCAAGTGTCGTGATGGTGCTGCTCGGCGGCGTTCTTTTGCTCTATGTCCTCTTCGGTCTACGGCTGCGCCATTCCATCTCCAAAAGCTTACAGAGGGTAGCCACGCTGCTGCACGAGGTTACCAGAACGATCGAAACAGAGGTTGATGGAATGATCTCCTCCAGCGCTGCGCTGGCCGAGAGCAGCAGCGAGGAGGCAGCCTCCCTTGAAGAGACCACCTCCTCCATGACCGAAATGGAGAGCATGGCAAAAAGTGCCCTGGAGAACGCAGAGGCGGCATTGCAATGGGGCGGCCAAACCCGCAAGGCAGCCGAAGATGGCAGTGAACAGGTAGCCAGGATGACTGCGGCCATGGACGCCATCAAGCAGTCCAGCGACGAGGTGGAGAAGATCGTCAAGGTCATTGACAACATTGCCTTCCAAACCAATCTGCTGGCCCTGAACGCCGCAGTGGAAGCGGCCCGGGCCGGCGACGCAGGCGCAGGCTTTGCCGTGGTGGCGGATGAGGTGCGCAACCTTGCCCACCGGAGCGCCGCCTCGGCAAAGGAAACTTCCGAGTTGATCGCCGATTCCCTAGCCAAAGCGAACAACGGCGTGATCATCAGCAGGGAGGTAGCCGAAACTTTCACTCAGATTAAAGACAAGGTGCACAAGGTGGATGTGCTCATTGGCGAAATTGTCTCGGCCTCGAGGGAGCAGACCCAAGGCATCAGCCAAATTGACACCGCACTCGGCGAGATAGACAAGGCCACCCAGTCCACCGCCACCTCGGCCGACAATCTCTCCTCTGCTGCGGGAGAACTAGGAACCCAGGTGGAGATGCTGGAGCAGGCCGTAGACGAGCTTGAGGCCCTACTTGACGGAGCGTCCGGCTCCAGCAAGCACGCGAACGGACCGACCAATGGTCAGAGAGATAAACGCGCCTTGTTACTGCCGACATCGGCCTAGCAAAACCGATACTGACCACAGATCATTGTGACTTCCGCAACCGACAGTCACAATGATCTGCCTCGCATTACCCCTTCCGCAGTCAGACATCGAAAATCATCTTTGCGAAACAGCGATGTTTCCGCTACCACCCAGAACAAAAATCAGGTATAGTTGCGACCCGTATTCTACTTGCCGTGGCCAGCGCCGTTAAAAGCAGTGCAAGCGGCGCTGCTGGCGTTCCGGCAAATCCCTTTTGCCCCCATTGCGGCCCATGCTGTCTGTTGCGGGCATACATTCATCGAAACAGGAGAAACACTATGAAACTTATTCTTTTGGGCGCACCCGGCGCCGGTAAAGGTACTGTGGCAAAACTGCTCACCGCCATCGACGGTTCGGTACAGATTTCCACCGGCGACATTCTCCGCGGCGCGGTTCAGGCCGGCACCCCGCTGGGCAAGGAAGCGGAAGGCTACATGAATCGCGGCGATCTGGTTCCCGACTCGCTGATCATGGGGATCATGGAAAATCGCCTCCAGGAACCCGATTGCGCCAAGGGCTTTTTGCTGGACGGCTTCCCGCGCACCATTCCCCAGGCCGAAGCCCTGACCGCACTCTTGCAGAAACTCAACATCAAATTGGACATGGTCGCCTCCATCGACGTGCCCCGCGATGTGATCTTCGACCGGCTTTGCACCAGAAGAACCTGCACCAATTCCACCTGTCAGGCGATCTACAACACCAAGAGCAACCCGACCAAGGTAGAAGGGATCTGCGACAAGTGCGGCAGCCCGGCGATCCAGCGCGAGGACGAAACCCAAGAGGCCATCGCCCACCGTCTGGACACCTACAACGAGAAGACCGCACCCCTGGCCGGTTTTTACGAGAAGTCAGGCCTGCTGAAATCCATCGTCGGCACCTCTAGCGATGTGGTGGTTGATGCCATCAAGAAACAGCTTGGCCTCTAATACCCCGAAGATAGTGACCGCTCACCTTGGATACGACCAAGCTGAGCGGTCCTCCAAAAACTGTAAGCAATTACAGGGTGCGGCAGATGCGCGGCAGAGGTCTGTGAGCCATACATCGGTATGCGACCAGGCCGATAACAAAGCAGATGTCGTGCCCTGTAATTGCTTACCGGAGATCACCATCATCGGCGGCGGCCTCGCGGGATGCGAGGCCGCCTGGCAAGCTGCCCAGCGCGGCTGCCGGGTGACGCTGCACGAGATGAAGCCGATCCGCTTCAGCCCGGCCCATGAGTTGCCGCAGTTGGCGGAACTGGTGTGCAGCAACTCCCTGCGCTCCGCCGATGTCTCTTCCGCCGTGGGGCTCCTCAAGGAAGAGATGCGCCGCCTGGGCTCCCTGATCATGGCGGCGGCCGACCAGACCCAGGTTCCTGCTGGCCGTGCCCTGGCAGTGGATCGTGAGCTTTTTGCCCAGTTCATCACCGAAAAAATCGAAGCGCATCCGGCCATCACCGTGGTCCGGGAGGAAGTCACCGAACTCCCTTCTGCCGGAACCTGGCCGATCATCCTGGCCTCCGGCCCGCTCACCTCTGCACCCCTTGCCGCGTCCCTGGCCCAACTCACCGGGGAAGAGCACCTGGCCTTTTACGACGCCATCGCCCCCATCGTGAGCGCCGACTCCCTGGACATGTCCATCGTCTACCGGGCCTCCCGCTATGACGACGGCCCCGGCGACTATCTGAACTGCCCCATGAACCGCGACGAATACGCGGCCTTTATCGAGGCCATGCGCAACGCCGACAAGGTGCCGCTCAAGGAATTCGAGGAACAAAAATACTTCGAGGGCTGTCTTCCCATCGAGGTCATGATGGAGCGCGGCGAGAACACCCTGCGCTTCGGCCCCATGAAACCGGTGGGCCTGCCCGACCCGCGTACCGGCCGCGACCCGTACGCCGTGGTCCAGCTCCGCATGGAAAAAAAGGACGGCCTGCTCTATAATATGGTGGGCTTCCAGACCAAGCTGACCTATGGGGCACAACAGGCGGTGTTCCGCCTGATTCCGGGCATGGCCCAGGCGGAGTTCGCCCGGCTCGGCAGCATCCACCGCAACACCTTTGTCTGCGGACCCAAGGTGCTGCTCCCCAGCCTACAGGTGAAAAACCGGCCCGATCTCCTCCTGGCCGGGCAGATTACCGGAGTGGAAGGCTATGTGGAGTCCACGGCCATGGGCTTGCTGGCCGGGATCAACGCGGTGCGCTTGGCTGGTGGCCAGGCGGCTCTCGACCTGCCCAACGATACGGCCCTGGGCGCGCTGGTCGGCCATCTGACCCAAACCGACCCCAAGCATTTCCAACCCTCCAACATCAACTTCGGCCTGTTCCCGGCCTGGGCGACGAAGCTACCAAAAAAACTGCGAGGACAACACCGTGCTGAAACAGCCCTGGCTTCCCTCAAACAGTTCTGCGACACGGAAAATCTGGAACCGGCCTAAGCATGCGCGCCGCCTGTTTTGCCTTTTCCTGTTCATCGGCCTGCTGATCCTCCCCGTGGCCCAGTCCGCCGCAGCCCCACGTATCCCCCAGCAACAGCTCGACATTGCCTTCGACCTTGCCGGCCACCGGCTCATTGGCACATCACGCATCACCATCCCCGCCCAGACCGCTGTCACCATCTCCCTTGCGGGGCTTGAGATCACCAGCCTGCACCTAAACGGCGTCCCGCTCCAGGCTGCGGAACAGGTGGTGATCCCCCCGGCGCCACACGAACAGCAGCTCGCCATCCGCTTCCACAGGGCATACGCGGATAATCAGGCCGACGGACTCATCGGCAACAACGGCATCGCCCTCACCGGCCTCTGGCATCCGCTGCTCGACAGCAATTGTCTTTTTGAGCTGACCGCTACCATTCCCAAACAGTTTGCCGCCGTCTCCGAGGCCGAGGAGATCCGCGACACGGTGGCCGGAAATACCCGCACCGTGCGCTTCCAGTTCGACCATCCCCTCACGAGCCTCAATTTTGTGGCAGGCCCCTATGTGGTGGAGCACCAGCCCTTTGGCCCCGGCCAAACCCTGTACTCCTATTTCTTTGCGGAAGATAAAGAACTGGCTGTGGAATACCGCAAGAAAACCCTTGCCTACCTCAAACGCTACCAGGAGCTGATTGGCCCCTACCCTTACAAGCGTTTCAGCATCGTGGAAAACCGTCTGCCCACCGGCTACGCCATGCCCACCTTCACCCTGCTTGGCCAGGCCGTGGTCCGGCTGCCCTTTATCACCGAGACCTCCCTGGGCCATGAGGTGTTGCACAGTTGGTTCGGCAACGCGGTTGGCGTGGACGCCAGCCAGGGCAACTGGTGCGAGGCGCTGACCACCTATCTGGCGGATCAGGCCTTTGCCGCGGACAAAGGGGGTGCTGCCGCGTTTAGAAAGCAGCAGCTCATCACCTACCAGAGCTATGTGGGCCAGGACAACACCGAGGCGCTCAAGGATTTCAGCGGGGCCGGCAGCCATGTTGCCTCCGGGGACAAGGCGAATCGAGCGGTGGGCTACGACAAGGGCAGCATGCTCTTCCACATGCTGCTCCGGGAGATCGGCGATGCGCCCTTTTACGCCG
The DNA here is from genome assembly GCA_964441875.1 of uncultured Desulfurivibrio sp. GTDB lineage: Bacteria > Desulfobacterota > Desulfobulbia > Desulfobulbales > Desulfurivibrionaceae > Thiovibrio. The sequence continues at coordinate 15,590 of CAYTVV010000015.1, read as the reverse complement.
GGCTGCGGGAGTTCTATGCCCGCTTCCGTAATCAACAGGCAACCTGGCAGGATCTGGCCGCGAGTTTTTCCACAAGCTCCCATCAGAATCTCGAACCGTTTTTCAGCCAATGGCTCAACCGCGCCGATATTCCCCGCCTGGAACTCGCCGACAGCCTGAAGGAAAAAGACGGCCAGATCGAACTGACCCTCACCATCAAGCAACTCCAGGAAACCCCTTACCGCCTGCGATTGCCCCTGGATATCGTCACCGCCAAAGGCAAAGAACGGCGCGAAGTAACCCTGAGCGAAACCGAAACCAAACTGACCCTCAATCTGGCTGATTATCCCTCGCTGGTAATTGCCGACCCGGACTACGACCTGACGCGGAGCCTGGCCCCGGAAGAACTGCCGCCCACCTGGTCGCGCTTCCTCGGGGCCCGCGAGCGGCTAGCCATTATCCCGGAGGCGGAAGACCGACAGACATATGCCCCGTTCATCGAACTCCTTGCCTCCATGGGTTGCCCGGTCAAGACCGCCAGCGAGGCCACGGACAAGGACTTGGCTGGCAAGGCCGTGCTTTTCCTCGGCACCGACAGCCGCCTGACCCGCTCCATCTTTGCCTCCCCGCTCCAGGTTGCAACGGGCTTTACCCTGGAAGCGCGGGAGAACCCCCTAGCCCCAGGCCAGGTCGCGGTGCTGATCGCTTCGAGCAGTGCGGCGGAAACAGCGGCGGCAGCGCCCAAGCTCTCCCATTACGGCAAATACAGCGCGCTCCATTTCAACCTGGGCCGGGTTGAGCAAAAAAACATCGCCGAAACCGAGCAGGGCATGCGTCTGACCATCGACACCCCGCCCATGGGCATCGCCATGCCACAGGCCCTATCCTTTGCCGCGATCATGGAGAAAATTTCCGACAAGCGCGTGGTGTATGTGGGTGAAAGCCACACCCGCAACGAGGACCACCTCCTGCAACTGCGGGTGATCCGGGCGCTGTTTGCCCAAAACCCCAAACTTGCCATCGGCATGGAGATGTTCAGCCACGAGGCGCAGCCCGTTCTTGACCGGTATGTGGCAGGAGAGTTGAGCGAGCAAGAATTTCTCAAGCAATCGGGATATTTTTCCAAGTGGAGCTTTGATTACCGGTTGTACCGGGAGATCATCAATTTTGCCCGGAGCCACCACCTGCCCATCGTGGCCCTCAACCAGGAAAAAGAGCTTGTCAGCAAGGTCTTCAAGGAGGGCGCTTCGGCTCTCACCGCCGAGGAGCTCGCCAAGATTCCCGCAGACCGCGACCTTACGATCCCCGGCTATCGGGAACGGATCACCGACGTCTTTGCCATGCACGGCCAACATAGCACGCCGGAACAGATCAACGGATTTTTCCAGGCCCAGGCCATCTGGGACGAGACCATGGCCGAGTCCGTGACCACCTTCCTCAACGCCCACCCAGAAAACCGGATGGTGGTGCTGGCCGGACAGGGACATACCGACAAGGCCACGGCCATCCCGCCCCGGGTCGCCCGCCGTCTGCCGGCCATTCGCCAGGCAGTTATCCTGAACAGCGAGAACGAAGCGCTGGACCAGACCGAGGCGGACTACCTGATCTTTTCCAAGCCCGTGGAGCTGCCACCGGCTGCGGTCCTCGGGGTGATGCTGACCAACACTGCCGATGGCCCACTGGTGGAAGGATTGTCAGAAAAGAGCAAGGCCGAGGCGGCTGGGATTCAGAAAAAAGATGTCATCCTCGCCCTGGATAACGAGCCGATCACCACCATCGACGACCTGAAGATCATCCTGCTTGGCAAGGAAATCGGCAAACCGGTGACGGTGCGGATCAAACGGAAATCAGGGGGATGGTTCAAGCAGGAGTCGGTGCTTTCCATTCCGGTGGTGCTGTAACAACAAACTCACGAACAGCCAGGTTCTCTCTTTCAAAGCAGCATGTTGCCTCAAACCCGAAAAGTCCCCTCCCCCTTGGCGGGGGAGGGCTAGGGAGAGGGGGAAGCAGCCACGAAATCGGCAGGTCCAGCTTCACCCACCCCCCGACCCCCTCCCGTCAAGGGAGGGGAGTAATTTGGAAGAACCTCACCCATTTTTTCTTTTGGCCTTACCCCTGCTCCGGGATATAATGGGCAAAAATCAAGGACCGCCCATGACCATGCCCGACGGAAACTACACCACAACCCCAAAGATCCCAGCCCAGGCCGCCCTGGAATTTCTCCACGATGTCCGGCAGCTTGTCGCCTTCCAGCAGGCAATCGGCATCGAGGGCTACCCCCGCACCCCGGAGCTTGAACGCTTTGTTGCCGGGCAACAGCCGCCGGTCGCCGCTACAAAACAGCAGACCACAACCGCCTCCAAGTCGAAGACACCCCTGGCCCCGTCAGCCCGACAACAGGCTACATCCGCCGTCATGCCGGACACCACCCTAACCGAACTGTATGCCGAGATGCAGTCCTGCCAACGCTGCCCGCGACACCAAAACCGGAGCAAGGCAATCACCGGTGAGGGTACAACCGTGGTCAAACTGCTGATCATCACCGATGCGCCCTCCGCCGAGGATGACCGTTGCGGCCTGCCCATGAGCGGAGAACCGGGCCAGCTCCTCGACAAGATGCTTGGGGCCATCGGCCTGCACCGGGCAGAAGTCCACCTGAGCCTGCTCACCAGATGCCATGCGCCCGAACAGCCGGACAAAGAGGCGGTGGACGCCTGCCTGCCCTTTCTGCTCAAGGAAATCATGCTCGTTGAACCCAAGGTCATTTGCGCCATGGGCCCCCTCACCGCCCAGAAGCTGCTCCACACCAGCAAACCCCTCAGCCAGCTGCGCGGCAGGTTTCACGATTTTCAGGGCATTCCGCTCATCCCCACCTTCTCGCCGGAGTTTCTTTTGAAAAATCCGGAGATGAAAAAGGCGACCTGGATGGATTTGCAGATGATTCAGAAGAAGATTCAGGCCGTTTAACACCACAGCCCAGGCAGAAAGTTGCGAGGAGAAAATCTATCAGGTTTCTGTTCCGCCGCGCTTGAGAGGGGAGAACTAGCGCATAATATTAATGTTATGCGTCAGCGATAAACTCATTCGAGATACAGCATGAGAAAGCTTAGAGCGAGAAGGTTTGGAGCTCACGAGGTCACAACGGGGGAACACAAGGGCAGTATTCAGATACCCCCCAGTTCATACGTCTCTTTTATCGGAGAGTTACGTTATCTTAAAGAGTACTTGAATACAAGGTTGTTGCCACAAGAGCCAGAAGATGCGCAAATGGCGCAGATTTTGTTGAACCTACAGAATATTATGGAGTATGAGCTTGAATTGGTAATCGAGCATTTCGTTGCTGAAAATAGTACAAGCCAAAATCAAAACTTCTTAAAACGCATCCGAACCGGCTTTGTAAGTTTTAAAGAAAAATTTGGATGGGCATATTCAAAGGACTTATTGACTGAAAGAGAATATGACATCATGGAAGAAATTAGAAAAATAAGAAATAATCAAACACATAGTCGTCCCAATCCAAAAAGAATCAAATATAAATATTTTAAAAAAATGCTGATTACTCGTGCAGCGTTAATCGCATTGTTTACCGATGTAAACAACATAGTGCTGAAGCTCCGTGCGCTATCGGGCAACGACGAAAAATGGAAAATAATACCGCCAGGCTATGCTACAGAAATGGGTTGGGAAACTTAGCTGCAGAACAAGGCCCTACAACCCCTCCGGCGTGAACGCCACCACCTGATCAATCCGCTCCGCACCACCAAATAGCATGACCAGCCGGTCCACCCCTAGGGCGATGCCGGCGGCGGGCGGCATGTCGTCTAGTTCGGCGAGAAACGACTCCGGCAAAGGACCAGGATCGCGGCCCTGCTGCCGGATACTTTCCTGCTCCGCCAGAAACCGAGCCCGCTGCTCATCAGGATCAACCAACTCAGAAAAACCGTTGGCCAACTCCAGCCCAGCCACATACAGCTCGAAACGCTCGGCCACCTTTGGGTCAGTCGGTGAAAGCCGAGCCAGCGCCCCCAGCACTGCCGGATAATCGCAAAGAAAGGTGGGGGTTGTCATGCCCAGATGCGGCTCCACGTACTCCACCAGCATCTCATCGAACTGGTCCTGAGCCAGCGCCTCCTCCACCGTGCAGGGCGCATAGCGGCGGAAGGCCTCGGCCACGGTGAGCCGCTCCCACTCCGGGACAAGATCGATCCTGCATCCCTGCCATTCCAGCACCCCACCCTTGCCCATGGCCACAGCCAGGTGGCGCAGCAGCGCCTCGCAATCCGCCATCAAATCACGATAGTCGCTTTCGGCACTGTACCACTCCAGCATGGCGAACTCGGGCAGGTGACGGTCGCCGCGCTCGCCTTTGCGGAAGCATTTGCAGAGCTGGAATATCTTGGGGATGCCCGCAGCCAGCAGCCGTTTCATACAAAGCTCCGGCGAGGTCTGCAGAAACCAGCCCTCGCTGGTCAGGGGCACAATATGGGCTTCCGGGGCAGGGGCAGGGATACGGATGGGGGTTTCGACCTCAAGATAGCCTCGGTCGATGAAGAAGGTGCGCAGGGCTTGAATGAGAACGGCCCGCAATTGCAGGCCGTGAATGGGAATCATAGTAGTTACGCAGAGTCCGATTTCGGTTCAGCTTTTACCTTAACTCCCCTCCCTTGACGGGAGGGGCTGGGGGTGGGTGACTTTGCCAAGGGCATCACATCCGGCACCTTCCCCCTCTCCCTATCCCTCTCCCGCAAGGGGCGAGGGGACTTTACGGCTACTCTTTTACTCTAGTCACATACACCCCGGTGCGGGTGTCGATCTGCAGCTTGTCGCCTTCCTCGATAAAAGGCGGCACCTGAACCACATACCCGGTTTCCAGAGTCACGGGCTTGGAGTCGCTGCCGCTGGTGTCCCCCTTGACCCACGGGTCGGACTGGGTGACCTTGAGGCTGACGAAATTGGGCAGGGTTACGCCGATGGGGCGGCCATTGTACTGCAGCACCTCCACATCCATATTGTCGGTGAGGAAGTTGGTGGCCTCGCCCAACTGCGCCTTGGACATCTCCAGCTGTTCAAAGGAGACGTTGTCCATGAAGAAATATTCATCCCCCTGTTTATAGAGGTACTGCATGGTCCGCTCTTCAAGGGCGGCCTTTTCCAGCTTGTCGTTGGAGCGGAAGGTTTTTTCAAAGGCATTGCCGGTGATCATGTTCCGCAAACGAGCGCGGTACAGAGCCTGGCCCTTGCCGGGCTTGGAAAAGGAAAAATCCGTCATAATATACGGTTCGCCGTCGATCTGAACCTTTAAGCCTTTGCGAAAATCAGAAGCGGAATACATACTTGCTATCTCCCTGTGGCAATCAAAATCAAAGTCAAAAAAACATTGTGCGGCACCTTACTAACCGGATTCCCGCATTTTTGCAAGGGTGAAGTTGAGAGCTTGTTCGTAAACAAATCCTTTATGCTCGCATCCTGCTTTTGGCCGCCTTTGTCCGCTCCTTAATCACAAAATCCTCACCGTAGCGCTGCTACGCCTACGGTTTTGCTCAATCGTCGCGATCAAATCCGACTCAAAATCCGGCGCGATCCCAACAAGGCTTATTTACGACCAAGCTCTAAGCCAGCATTACTTCCTTTTTACCAATAGCCTCGGACTTAATGCGGTCCAGCAACTCGCCCAGCACCGGTTTCACATTCTCCCGGATATCGCCGGCCACGATGATGAACAGCAGATCGTCGCCGGGCTGGAAGCTCCCGCTCTTGGCCTCGATCACGATGTCGAAGATGCCGGGCTTTTGCAGAAACTCCTGCCGGATCGCCTCGACCTTTTCCTGGTCCGGGGTGACCTCAAGGGCGGTGACCCCTTCCCTGGTCTTGCGCGACCAGGCCCGGACCACGCCGTTGTGAACCAGGACCATGCCGACATTCTCGGCAAAGGCAGGGTTCTTTTTCATCTCCGCAATCGTTTTTGAAATATCCATGTGCGCACCTGTTGGTCTGTTGGTCTAAGAAATCCGGTTATTCAGGCAAGATGGTCTTGCAATACGCATCCGAACTTGCAAAAGCTCCCCTCCCTCGGAGTCTACGCTTACCTGACGGGAGGGCTGGGGGTAGGTGAAGCTCGATCCGGCACCATTTTCTTGCAACTCTCCCCCTCTCCCTAGCCCTCCCCCGCCAGGGGGGAGGGAATTTGAGGAAGCTGCCATCTTCACCCGGCTTTTCACCCCAGGCTCTTGCTCACCACCTCGTAGACATCCCGGGATAATGTTGAACTGGCACCAATCCGCTCAAGCTGGACCCGCATCAATCCCCGCCTTTTTTCATCATAACGCCTTCCCCGCCCGAGGCGGGCTGCCAGACGGGCGGCGATCTGCGGATTGAGCGGATCAAGGGCCAGGATCTGCTTGGCCAGAAAGTGGTAGCCCTTGCCGGATACCTCGTGAAAACAGAGGGGGTTGCCTGCGGCAAAGGAGCCAATCAGGGCGCGGACCCGGTTGGGGTTTTTCAACTGAAAGGCCGGATGCGCCATGAGCGCCTGCACCTCGGCCAGGGTCTCCGGCAGCGGGGCCGTGGCCTGGACGGCAAGCCACTTGTCCAGCACCAGGGGATCGGTCTGCCATTGCCGGTAAAAATCGGCGATCACCTGGTGTCGTTCGGGGCGGGCGGAATGGGCCAAGGCGGCAAAGGCGGCCATCTGGTCGGTCATGTTGTCGGCCCCGCGAAACTGGACAAGGGCGAGTTGGACAGCCGCATCGTCTTCAAGGCTTACCAGATAAGCGAGACAGAGATTCCGTAGCGCCCTTTGCCCTGCCAATTCCGGCGCATAAAGGTAAGGGCCATCAACCCGGTTGGACTGGTAGGCCTGTTCCCACAGGGGCCGCAGGGAACGGGCCAGGGTCTGTCGGGCAAAGGTGCGAGCGGCGTGGATTGCCTCGACATCCACCACCTCCATCTGCTCGGCCAGGTACTCCTCCGAAGGCAGGGTGAGCAGCAGGGCGAGAAAGGCCTTGTCACCCGCGCCTTCTCCCTCAAGCAACCTCCCGCAAGCCGCGACAAATCTTTCGTCAAGAAACAGGGGGCGGTTATTGCGAAAATCCTCCACCAGCCCCAAAAGCAACCGGCTGGCCAGGCACTGCCCCGCCTCCCAGCGGTTGAAGGGGTCCTGATCATGGCGGAAAAGGAAGAGCAGCTCTTCTTCGTCACAGGCGTATTCCACCTTGAGCGGCGCGGAAAAGTTGCGCAGGATCGAGAGGCGCGGCTGTTCCGCCACCCCGCTGAACCGAATGGTCTCCCGAGCCCCGCGCAGCTCGAACAGGCCGCGCCCCGCCTCTGCCTGCCGCTCCGGGCAGACCAGCGGTATCTCACCACCCTGGCTGTCCAGCAGGCCAAGGGCTACAGGGATATGGAGCGGCTCCTTTTCCGGCTGGCCAGCAGTGGGCGGGGTGCTTTGCTCCAGGCTCAGGGTATAGGTCTGCATCTGGCCGTCGTACTCGCCCTGCACGACGAGCCTTGGCGTACCCGCCTGGGTGTACCAGCGCTTGAATTGGCCCAGATCGCGGCCGGAAACCTCGGCCATGGCCTGGACAAAATCATCGGTGGTGGCGGCCTGACCGTCATGGCGCTTAAGATACAGGGCCAGTCCCTGCCGGAACAGCTCTTGGCCCAGCAGGGTGTGGAGCATCCGAATGATCTCGGCCCCTTTTTCGTAGATGGTGACGGTGTAGAAGTTGTTGATTTCCATGAAGGCATCGGGCCGCACCGGATGGGCCATGGGACCGTTGTCCTCGGGAAACTGCACGTTGCGCAAAAGCCGAACATCGTGGATGCGCTTGACCGCAGGGGAGACCTGATCGGCAGTGAACTGCTGGTCGCGGAACACGGTGAGGCCTTCCTTGAGGCTCAGCTGGAACCAATCCCTACAGGTGACCCGGTTGCCGGTCCAATTATGAAAATATTCGTGGGCGATGACCGCCTCGATCCCCTCGTAATCCGCATCCGTGGCGGTGTCGGGCCGGGCCAGCACGTACTTGGAGTTGAAGACGTTGAGCCCCTTGTTCTCCATGGCGCCCATGTTGAAATCGTCCACCGCCACGATCATGTACTGGTCGAGATCGTACTCCAGGCCAAAGGCCTCTTCGTCCCAGCGCATGGCCTTGATCAGCGAGGCCATGGCATGTGCGCATTTGTCTTGGTTGTGGGCCTGCACATAGATCTCCAGGGCAACCTGGCGACCGGAGCAGGTGGTGAAAGTGTCGGCGATCTTGACCAGATTGCCCGCCACCATGGCGAAAAGATAGGAGGGTTTGGGAAATGGGTCCTGCCAGCGCGCGTAATGGCGGCCTTCTGGCAGCGGTCCGGCTTCGAGCAGATTGCCGTTGGCCAAGAGCACCGGATAGCGCTCTTGCTCCGCGCTGATCGTTACCTCGTAGCGGGCCAACACATCGGGCCGGTCCAGAAAATAGGTAATTTTGCGGAAGCCCTCGGCCTCGCACTGGGTGCAGAAATTGCCGCTGGATCGGTACAGGCCGTCGAGGGAGGTGTTGTTCTGGGGATAGAGTTCTGTTTCGACGGCAAGAACAAACCGCTCCGGCACCGTTGGGATGGTAAGGGTTTCGTCGTCGAGCCGATACTGATCCGGGCCAAGGGCAACTCCGTCCAGGGCAATAGACTTGAGCACCAAATTCCGGCCCTGGAGGACAAGGGGGGCATCCGGCGCGGTCGGGCTGTTGCGACGGCAACTCAGGCGGGAACACACCCGCGCCCGCTCCTCGAAAAGGTCCACGGCAAGGATCACCTCTTCGATCGCGTAAGCAGGCGGGCGGTAATCCTTGAGCAGAATCGTTTGGGGTTGGGCATCCATGGAATCAGTCCGAAAATCCATCAGCGAATCGACTCAACCCGGGGCACCACCAGATGCAGACCCGGTTTCAGCTGGGTGAAGTCAACGGATTCATTGTATTTTTTAATCAGCCAGAAAGGCAGTTCAAATTCGCTCTGACACAGGGACCAGATGGTATCCCCCTGCTTCACCCGATAGGTGCGGGTGCCTTCCACCAGCCGGTAGGCGGCAAAAAAGTCCTCCACCATCTCCTTGTGAAACTCATAACGCTGGGCCTCAAACTTTTCCTTGTCCCCCTTGCCAAGGGGAATCTTGATCTGCTGGTTCACCGCCAGGGCCTGTTCGTAGCGCAAGCCGTTCAAGTGGCGCAGATCCCAGGCCCGAATCCCGAGCCAGCGTGCATAATGGCCCAGGGTTTCCTCGGCCTCCACCCGGACGACGCCGTAGGTCTTGCCCTGCTTCTTGACCACCTCCACCCCGAGATTACCCAGAACCTTGGCCGGAGTCAGGGACGGACACTGGGCGCCCTTGGCCTTTGCCGGCTCCGGGGCTTTGGTCTGGGGAGCCTCAGGCAACGAGACGACCTTCACCGGTTGGGCCACCTGCGCCGAACCCGGCGCACCCGCCAATTTCACCAGGGATACCACCTCGCCCCCGGACTGGGCCGCAGTCTTTTCACCGGAAACCACCGGTGTCAAACCGGCCGGACGCTGGGGCTCCACCTTCTTCCCGACCATGGAAGCCAGCGCCCCCCGCTCACCCAGGCTGGGGATGCGCAGATTCTGGCCAGGGCAGATCACCGTCTGCTCATCAAGCCCATTGCCCCGCAAAAGATCGGTCACCGTGACGCCATGGGTCAAGGCAATGGAATAGGCGGTATCTCCCTGGCGCACCTGATACATATTGGTTTGCGCCTGATCCTCCTTGAAAATCTCCGGCGGGATATTGTCCGCCAGCCGCACCGCCTTGCCCTGCTGCGGCACCCGGACCTCGTAGCCCTTGGGAATCAGCTTCTGCCCGCTGTAGATGGGGTCTCGCAGGGCCGGGTTCAAAGACTTGAAGGTTTCCAGATCAACCTTGAGGTGCTTGACCAGGTCGTTCACATGGGCATAATTGGGCAGGGCCACAGCCTTGCTGTTCACCGGCGGCTCGATCGGGAGTTGGCCGAAATAGGTCTTATAATTCTTGGCCACCTCCCTGGCGGCGAGAAACTCCGAATAAAAATTCCGCGAAGCAAACTTGAACAGCTCGCTTTCATGCTCCTGGAAGATTTTTTCATAATCCCCCTTGGCCGCCTTGGCCCGCATCATGCCGTTGACCCCGTGATTATAGGCCGTCACCGCCAAAGGCCAGGTGCCGAGCAACTCGTAATTATGCCTCAGCATTCTGGCCGCGGCATGCGTGGCCTTGATCGGGTCGCGCCGCTCGTCGATGGCATAGTCCACGTCCAAATTGAACTGCTTGCCCGAGGATTCGGTGAACTGCCAGATGCCGGCCGCGCCGAACTTACTGTATGCCTTGTAGTTGAAGGATGATTCCACATGGGGCAGATAAGCGAGATCCTCGGGCACCCCGTAGCTCGCCATGATCTGCTTGATCTCGGCCAGATAGGCGCCGGAGCGAATCAACCCTTTTTCGAAATTATCCTTCTGGCCGGACTGGAAACGGATATTGTCCTGGGCCAGGCGGAAATCCTCGGCCGTGGCCCTGGGGCCGAACAGCCCGGCCACCCGCTTTTCCTCCCGGTTCTGAGGGGGAACGCCTGCGGCCAGGGACTTGAGGATATCCAGATATCTTTCCTTGACCCGCTCGATTTTCTGCCGGTCCCGCTCCCTGGCGCCGGTTTCCCAGACCCCCTCGACATCCAGCACCTCGTAGATAATGCGCAGATCCCGCTTATCATGGAGAACACCCTGAGTGGAGGGGTATTTGCCGTAGATATCGCACCAGAAAGCCACATTGGGCGTGACGCAATCATAGAGGGGAAAGGGGTCCTGGGCGGCCCGGACCGGGGAGACGGCGGCCACGCAGAAAAACAGCGCCACCGCCAGCAACAAACGAGGATATGCCATAACAGCTCTCATTATTTTCTTTATTTACTCAGTATTCACAACGGGTAAGGCGGCCAGTATACTCGCTCCTGCCGGGATTTGCCGCTAAAATCAGGTTCGTCCGGGAATTCCAGAAGAGGAGAGAAAAGCCTTTCTGCGATTCTCTCTTTCTTCTTTTGCGTGCCCAAAAGAAAAAACAAGAAAAGGCACCCCAGCCAGTCCTGGCCCTGCGGGCTTCCCTTGCTTCTCGCCGAGGGCGGGACGCGGAAAAACTCGGGCTTCGCCCTCAGACAGTCGGAGTCTCCGCCACTGCGTGGCTTCGCTTACCTCCCGCGTCTTTTCCGCCCCCGTCTGCGAGGGGCGGCAGGACAAATGGGGGGGGGAGGAAAAAATTCCCATTGGCACGCAGCCGAGCACCGGAGAGGCTGCCGAAAAGGGAGGTTGCACTGTTTGAGCGCAGCGAGTTTGCAACATCCCGGCAGCATCGAGGAGCACAGGGAATCCCGCCGCAGGCGGGACAAGGGACACAGGGTGCCCTTTCTTTTGGTTCGTTTTCTTTGGGCAAGCAAAGAAAATGAACAGACTGATTCCACCCGAAACAGACCAGCCATACAACTCACCCGCCACGAATCAACCAACAAGAGTGCTAAACTTCTCCTCCAGATAAGCAAGAAAAGGCCGGGCGGAAAGCGGTGCGCCCGTCACCCGCACCAGCAGCTCCTGGGGCAGATACACGCTGCCGTGGCCATGAATCTCCCGGACCAACCACTCCTTAACCTTGCCCAGATTCCCATCGGCAAGGGTCTGGTTAAAATCCGCATCGTACCGCTTATAGGCCTCCCAGATCTGGGCCGAAGCCAGGTTACCGATGGTGTAGGTGGGGAAATAACCGAAACTGCCGTGGGCCCAGTGGATATCCTGCAAAACCCCGTCGGCATCGGATTCAACCTCCACCCCAAGATACTGCCGGTATTTCTCCCGCCAGACCCGAGGCAGCTCGGCAACCTCCAGGCTCCCCTCGATCAGAGCTTTTTCGATCTCGAACCGCACCAGAACATGAAGGTTATAGGTCAGCTCATCGGCATCCACCCGGATCAGACCGGGGGTGACGGCGTTTATGCCCCGGACAAACTCATCGAGATCTGTGTGCGCAAACTGAGCCGGAAATGCCTGTTGCAGCTCCGGGAAAAACCGCTGCCAGAATGGTCGACCCCGGCCCACGACATTCTCCCAAAACCGGGATTGCGACTCGTGGATACCAAGCGAAACCCCATCATCAAGATGGCTGTGGGCCAGGCCCTCGGCAATGCCCTGCTCGTACAGGGCGTGGCCGCCCTCATGCAGAGCGCCGAAGATAAAATCCAGGCTCTTGGGGGCATAGCGGTTGGTGATGCGCCGGTCGTGGTGGCCCAGGGTGGTGGTGAAGGGATGGGCCGAGCGGGCTAGACAGCCCCGGCTAAAATCAAAGCCCATGGCCACCAGGAGGTGTTCGGCAAACTGCTCCTGACCGGCCAGGGCAAAGGGCTCCCCAAAGGACAAGGGGGCCAGGCGCCCGGCAAACCTTTTGACCATGGCAACCAGGGGGGCTTGCAGCTCAACGAACATGCTTTCCACCTGAGTCGTGGTGAGCCCCTCCTCATGGAGATCGAGCAGCGCGTCATAGGGATGGGCCGCGTAGCCCAGGTATTCGGCCTGTTGCCGGGCCATGACCACCAGCCGTTCCAGCAGGGGTTGAAAGATCCCGAAATCGGACTGCTCCCGGGCTTCAAGCCAGGCCATCTGGGCCTGGGAGGTGAGGCGGGAAAACTCGGCGACAAATTCCTCGGGCAGTTTGGTGTTCTGATCATAGCTACGCCGCATGACCCGCACCAGGGCGCGGTCCTCCACGGACAGCGATTCCTGCTGCGTCTCGGCTTCCGCCAACAGAGCGCCAAGCTCCGGGGCCACCTCCCGGCGGTGCACCAGAGCACTCAGGGTGGCAAACTGCTCGGCCCTGCCTTCCGCAGCCCGGCGGGGCATACGCACCTCCTGATCCCACTGCATGAGAGCCAGGGTATGGTGCAGGTCAACCAGTTCGGCGGAATATTTTTTTAGCTGTGCGAGGGTGTGCATGGGGCCTCCCTTGTTATGTGTCGGAATATCACTAGACCTTAAACGCCTTCACCAATAAGGCAAGTCCGCTGCCCAACAAAATCATACTTACCAAACGGACAAAGGCCGTATGGCTGATCCGCAGATGCACCCGGCCGCCAAGCCAGAGGGCCAGCGCAGCAACAGGCATGATCCCCACGAACAGCGCCATGATCCGCAGGGTGTAAAAACCGCTCAGGGAAAAACCCACGATCCGGCAAAGCCCGTCGATCACAAAAATCGTGGCGATGGTGGTGCGAAACTCGGTTTTATCCGGCTGCCGCAGGGTCAGATAGATCACATAAAACGGCCCCCCGGTGCCGAAAAGCGCACCCACCGTGCCCCCAAGCAACCCGGCAGGCCCGGCCAGCCAACGCCCGCCGTGCAGGGGCGGAAACGGCAGCAGAGCATAGACCGCGTAAAGCATGATGAAGATGGCAAGGGCCAGGAGCAAACTGCCCGGCGCCAGAACCGTGTGCAGAAAAAGACCGGCGGAAACGCCCAGCACGGTAAAGGGCAGAAGCGGCAGCAGATCGGGCCAGCGGATGAGCCGCCGGTTGGGCAGCCCCTGGCTGATTGAGGCCAGCCAGTCCAGCAGCCCGATCAGTGGCACTACCTGGGACACAGGGAAAAAGAGGGCCAGCAGGGGCACGGAGATGAGTGCCGAGCCGAACCCGGCGATGCCGCGGATGAAGTAGGCGAAAAACAGCACGCCAGCGGCAAAGAAGATCTCGGGATGGGCCATGGGAGGAATATCAATCATGCCGGGTCAACACCCCTTTTGTGGCCGCGTAAAGATTTCTGAGCAACACACCATCGCAGTCCTGGCCCTCGCCATTATGCACACTCAAGATCCCATTGTCACGCAGCCGAGCACCGGAGAGGCTGCCGAAAAGGGGATTTGCACTGTTTGAGGCGCAGCCGAGTTTGCAAAGCCCCGGCAGCATCGAGGAGCACAGGGCATCCCGCCTGCGCGGGACAGCAGTGTGACTTGATCACACGGCGAGTGGCGGGGTGCCTTTTTCTTGTTTCTTCTTTTGGGCAAGCAAAAGAAGAAAAAGGGAACAGCAAAAAGTCCCCCTCACCTTCCCGAAACGTCCGAAGCGCAGCCTACACCGCCTCTTTATACGGAAAATCCGGATGATCAATAAGCTTCACCATCCGCTGCTTGGTCTCGGTATGGGCATCATGAAACTCCACCAACTCCGCCACCGCAGCCACAACCCCCTGCTCATCCAAATCCCGCAAAATCCTGCGCCCAACCTTGGGGCTGGGTCCGCCCTTGCCGCCCACATACAGATCAAAACCCTTGCGGGTGGCCATGATACCGATGTCCGTGGTCAGCACCCCCGGACACCCCAGGGTGCAGCCGGAGATAGCGATCTTGAACTTCTGCTTGGTTTTCTCCCGGTCCTTGAACTTCTCAAGGATCAGGGCCGAGATCCGCTCTGGATCGCCGATGCCCATGGAGCAATCGCGCACCCCGATGCAGACCCTGGGGATCGGGAACCTGCCCGGCCCCTTAAACTGGGCGCCGAGCGCGGCCAGCTCCGCACGGATCACGGGCAGATCCTCCTCCCGGATGCCCATGAGCCGCAGATTCTGCATGGTGCTCAGGTAGATTTCCAGGTGATATTTTTCGGCCAACTCATGGGCCTTGGCCATGAGCGCCAAAGACAAGCGGCCCGCAGGCAGCAGAATGGTCAAACGTGTTGCAGCAATGGTATTGGTCATCTCTCACCTCAATGTCACAGAAGAAATCAGCATCCGACACGGAAAAGGGACAATCATATCCCCGCTGTTTCATAAAACATTTTTACCCGAATGCAAGACTTCTCTTATCTTTACCCTTTCCCTTTATGGAATTTTCCGTTATTTAACTAAAATTCATCCAAAACAACATTCGACACAGGCGCGGGAGATAAAGAGAAATGGGCAGTCACAGCAGACCTCACAACGATACGGCAGGTGGAGCAATCGACCGCAAACGCGAGCGGGAACGGCGCTATATGATGCAGCTGCTCTACAAAAACGCCGACGAGCTGGCAACCAAGATGGTGCAACGGTTGTTGGACAAAAAGATTCTTGAGATCACCGACGAGGGTGCGATCCGCAAAATATTCAACGAACTGTTTGAAAAGCTCTCCAACATGGAAGAGTTTGACATGCTGTACAAGATCGCCCCGCTGCGGCAGCTGGTGGTGGACCCCAACTTCCTCAGCCTCTATGTGACCCAGTACATCTGCGAGGATCTGGTGGAAAACGACAAGGTGCAGGACGTCTATGGCGATGATCTTGAGATTTACCAGGTCGTTGAATCCGTGTTCAAGGTTCTCCGCCCCCAGGATTGATGTAATCGCAGGCTTCGAAGAGCCGCGACTACATCGGTTATTACCCCTGTTATCGTGAACCTGCGAGTTTCCTAGGGTATTCCAAGTCCGTTATTTTTTAGCTCTTCTTCCGAACCTGCTTCAGATCCAAGTAGGTATAGCCCTTCAGCCCCTTCTCATACTCACCCAAGAGCCGCATGGCCTCGTTGGGTCGCAGCCTGTCTTCCTTGATGGCGCTGTCCACCTGACTCTTCATCTTCCGCTTCA
>CAYTVV010000014.1:0-43499 GCA_964441875.1 uncultured Desulfurivibrio sp. | reverse complement strand
GAGCACAGGGCATCCCGCCAACGGCGGGACAAGGGACACAGGGGGCCCTTTCTTTGGTTCGTTTCTTTGGGCAAGCAAAGAAATGAACAAGCCAATTTCATGTAGTATCCAACGGAATTCCGGCATGAACCCAAAAAAGCAACTGCGGAAACTTCTACTGCGAATCCAAAATTTCCCGAATCGCCCCAGCCAGCTCGGCAATATTCACCGGCTTCATGATAAAGCGGCGAATCCCGGCCAGGGCGGCATCCTCTGCCGAAGCCTGAGAGCTGTAACCGGTGGAGAGAATGATAGGCAGATCCGGACGGATCGCCAAAAATGCCTTGGCCAGGTCCATGCCGGAAAGATGGGGCATGGTCTGGTCAGTCACCACCAGATCACAGGCCGCAGGATCAGCCCGAAAAGCGGCCAGCGCCTCTTCGCTGTCGGAAAAAAGTCGCACCTGATAGCCCAGCCGCTCCAGGGCAAGTTTTTCCATGGCCACAATGATCTGTTCATCATCGATAACAAAGATACGTTCGCTGCCCAGCGCTGATGCAACGGGGATTTTGGCGGGAGCTTCTTCCCCCGCCTTGTCCAGCACCTGCGGGAAGAGAATCCGGAAGGTCGTGCCCTGACCGATGGTGCTTACCACCGAAATCTTACCGCCGGAGGCCTTGACCAAGCCATGCACGATGGCAAGCCCCATGCCCGCGCCCTTGCCCTGCTCCTTGGTGGTGAAATACGGCTCAAAAATATGATCCAGCACCTCTTTTCCCATGCCATGCCCGGTATCGCTCACCACCAGCAGAACATAGTCCCCCGCCGCAAGCCCCTGGGCATGCGCTTCTTCTTCCTCCAAAACAGTATTCTCAAGGAGCACGCTCAAGGTGCCGCCCTTTGCCTCCATGGCATGGAAGGCATTGGTGCAGAGATTCAAGATGATCTGGTGAATCCGGGTTGGATCGGCCAGAACAGGCCAACAATCCGGGGCAATGCGCTGCTGAATATCAATGCTCGCGGGGATGGAGGCCCGCAGCAGTTTGAGCGCCTCCTTGACCACACACTGGATGCGCAGGGGCTTCATTTCCTGCTCGCCCTTGCGGCTGAAAGCCAGAATCTGTTGCACCAACGCCTTGGCCCGGTAGGTCGCCTTCAGCACCTCGGCAAGACAGTGGTCCGGCTCGCTTTCCGGAATCATTTTATGTTTGGCCAACTCGGTATAGCCTAGAATCGCGGCGAGAATATTATTGAAATCGTGGGCGATCCCGCCGGCCAGGGTACCGATGGCTTCCATCTTCTGGGCCTGCCGCAACTGCGCCTCAAGCGCACGTCTTTCTTCCTCTTCCCGAAAGCGCTCTATCTCGGCCGCCGCCTTGACCGCCACGATTTCCATAATCTCCGGCAGCCTAGCGGTCGGCAGCATCTCCCGGCTTGAAAAAATATTGAGCACCCCCAGCGCCTTCTGCTGCGCATCCCGTAACGACACGCCCACGCAACTTTCAGCCCCCATCTTGGCAAGATCCTTGTCGTCGGGGAAAAGACGGCGGAGATCCTTGGGGTAGCTCTTGAATACCTCGCGGACAACCTCCTCGCAGGGCGTTCCGGCCAGAGGGTAGCTGAAATTTTCCTTTTTCTCCCCCCGCCCGTAAAAAGAGAGGGTCTGCACCAAGCCGTCGCCCAAAACGCCAACCAGGCCATAGTCTGCGCCAAGCCAATCACAAAGGCCCTCGATGATCCGATCAAAACACTCCGGTCCCGTGGTACCAACCATCCCCCGGACCAGGGTGTCGATGGCCCGGTCCGCCTCCCGCGCCGCCTTCCGGTTTTTCGCCTCCCGCAATCCCCGGATAACGGCAGGCGCCAGCCGGGCCAGCTTGTCCTTCATCACATAGTCGCAGGCCCCCGCCCGCATGACCTCCACGGCGGTTTCCTCGCCCACCGCGCCGGAAACCAGGATAAAGGGCAGATCAAATCCCAGTTCCTGCATGAGTTTCAGGGCCGCCAGTCCGTTGAACTGGGGCATGGCATAATCGGAGAGAATCAGGTCCCACTCCTGCCTGGCAAGACAGGCCGCCAAGGCAGAGGCAGTATCCACCCGTTCGCAGCTTGGCGAAAAACCTCCCTTGCTCAGGGCGCGCACCACAAGGGCCGCGTCATCCTCGGAGTCTTCCACCAGCAAAACGCGCAGATTCTCGGCCATGGCTTTAGCCCTTCACCAGGGGAGGCGCCTGATTCAGCACCAGCCAATACACACCCAGTTGCCGGATCGCCTCGCTGAACTGCTGAAAATCAACGGGTTTGCGGATAAAACTGTTGGCGCCCAGGGTATAACTTTTGATCTTGTCCTGCTCCTCGTTGGAGGTGGTGAGGATGACCACGGGCAACAACCGGGTCCGTTCGTTTGCCCGGATCTTTTCCAACACCTCCAAGCCGTTTATCTTGGGCAAGTTGATATCAAGCAAAATGACCTCGGGCATCAGGCCCAGATCGCGTCCGGCATACACACCCGTGCCGAAGAGAAAATCCAGGGCCTCCACGCCGTCCCTGGCCACAACCACCTCGTTTATGATGTTGTTTTTTTGCAGGGCGCGAAGGGTCAGCGCCTCGTCATCCGGGTTGTCCTCGACCAACAGAATCATATTCGTTCTCATGCAGTTACTCCCTTGCGCTCCATTGTTCACACCGAAAAATAGAAAGTCGCCCCTTGCCCCACCTCGCCCTCGGCCCGGATACTGCCGCCATGCCGGTGGATGATCCTTTGCACCGTGGCCAAGCCGATACCGGTCCCTTCAAATTCTTGGGGCGTGTGCAGCCGCTGGAAGGCGGTAAACAGCTTGCCGGCATAGGCCATATCAAAACCTGCCCCGTTATCCCTTACAAACACAACCTCCTTGCCGCCCTCTTCCTGCCGGCCAAAGGTAATCCGCGCCCCTTCGGTTTTGGCGGTGAACTTCCAGGCATTGCCAAGCAGATTATCCAGCACCGCCCGCAGCAAAATGGCATCCCCAAAAACCGTTATCTCCGGGGCGATCTCAAAAACCACCTGCCGCTCCGGCGCCCCGCGCTGGAGGTCTTCGGCAATCTCGCCAGCCATGGCGCTGAGATTGACCGCTTCCCGGTGGATCATGCCCCTGGACACGCGGGAAAGCTGCAACATATCATCGATCAAATCGCCCATTCGCACACAACCGGCCCGAATACGCCCGAGATAATCCTTGGCGGTCCCGTCGAAGGCCTCTCCGTAATCCTCCAGCAGGGCCAGACTGAAGCCATCGATGCCACGCAGGGGTGCCCGCAGATCGTGGGAAACCGAATAGGCAAAGGAGTCGAGTTCCTTGTTGGCTGCGGCGATCTGGGCGGTGCGCTCCTCCACCTTGTCTTCAAGGATTTCGTTTGCCTGGCGCACCTCTTCCTCTGCCCTCCGGCGTTCGACCACCTCCTGCGCAAGCGCCTGGGTCCGAACCCGCACCATATCCCGGAGCCGGGTATTGAAAAACAGCAACCCGGCCAGCACCAGCAACCCGGCAAAGGAAGAAGCAAAAAGAATGTAAAGAAGAAAATATTGGTGTTCCATGGGGGCCCGGATTGATTCAATCGCCCGGATATCGCCGACCTTCTCGTTAAAACCTCCCTCCCCCGGATAGAGCAGCTGAAGACCTGGAGGCGCATCCTCCCGGTCTCCATGGCATTTCATACACTTCTGCTGGTTCACCAGAAAAGGCATGGCGACATGGAGATAATCCTTGCCGTCGATCTGGACAACCTCCCGATAATTCTTAAGCTCCTTGTTTTCGTTGAACATGCGGATGAGTTTTTCTTCCGCGGCGTCCGCCTTGTTCACCGGATTGCGCGGATTGAGAGCGGCCATCTTGTAGTAGACCTCTTCCAAACCAGCGGCCTTCCGTTCTTCATTGTATGCTTTGTGCTGGTTTCTGACGATGAAGGATGAAGAAAAGATTTCCGGGGCGTAGAACTTTTCGGAGACCATGCCTTCCGCTCTCAACTTGTAGAAGACCGGATGCATTACTTCCTGGATATAACGATGCATGCCTTTGTGGGCGAGGAGCACGGCCTGGATATTTCTTTCCGCCTCGTTGAGCACGTAAAGATGGGCAAGCTGGTACAGCCCAACGGCAACGGCGCAGGTTACACCCAAGGCCGCCAAGGCCATCTTCCAATAATGGCGCCTTGACGGTGAGACGAACCCTTGCCCTCGTGTTTCTGGCCCCATAGCTTCCTCCATGAAAAAGTAACTTCAGTATAGGGCCGGATTCCTTACAAAATCAAACAAAAAAAATAATGTAACAGCAAGGATTAGCGCAAAAAATCAATCAGATGGAAACCCGGTTGCGCCCGCCTTCCTTGGCCCGGTACAGGGCCTGATCCGCCGCCTTGATCACGGCCTGGGGGGTTTTTCGGGTCGCGTCGCGCTGGGCCATGCCGATGCTGATGGTGAGGGAGACCTTTTTGGCGGAGTCCCCGCCCTTGTGCCTGCTGTCCGAATTCTTCCCAGCCCGACCCGCACTCCTCACCTTGAATCCGGCCTCGGCCACGGCCTGGCGCAATGCCTCCAGATGGGGCTGGGCCTCTTTCAGCTCCTTGCCCGGGAAGAGGATGGTGAACTCCTCCCCGCCATAACGGAACGGGCGGCCTCCCCCGCCCACCTTGCCGAGCAGGGTGGCCACCATGGCCAGCACCTGATCGCCCACATCGTGGCCGTAACGGTCATTGAACTTCTTGAAAAAATCGATGTCCACCATGGCCACGGTGTAGGTATTGCTTAGCTTGAGCAAGGCCTCGCTCAAGGCCCGGCGGGCGGGGAGAGTGGTCAGCTCATCCCGGAAAGCCATCCGGTGGGCGGCCTCGATGGCGGAGACAATAAGGATCAGGGCGGCCACACTGAAAAGAAAGGCCTGGCGTGCGGAATTGGCGGCCAACACGGCAAGAAACGCACAGACCATGGCCCAGAAAAACCCATGCTCCAGCAGATCGTGGTTGCGCCGAAAACGAACAAGCAGGACCAGTCCGGCCAGGATGCCGAGGGAAAGAGCCGGGTATGGCAGGGGGCCGAGCAGAGGCAGAGAAACGGTCATCGCTTCCAGCTGCCGAACGATGAGCGGGCCGCGCACCCCAAAGAGCGCCGCCAGCAGGAGGGGCTGAAAAAGAATACAGGCAAACCGGCGCAGGCCCTGACCGGTGACAATGCCCCGTTCCCGCCAGAAGGAAAAAAGGAGCAGGTTGAGCGGCAGCGCCAGCAGGGCCATATGGAACACATATCGGGCCAGGAGCTGGTCGATCTGGGCCACCCCGCCATAACGGCGCAGCAGTTGGTCGGCCATGAGCACCACCAGGGTGCCGAAAAGCAGGCGGCTGCGGTTGAACCGCCAGCCCAGAAAAACCGCGATCAGCCCCAGGGCTGGAGGCAAAAGCCAGGTGAGCCCGAACAGCCATTGGGCCAGGCTGTCGTGCTGCAAGGAGGCCAGCGCCGCAGCCAACAAAAGGCCGCCCGGCGCCAGGTACAGAAAAAGACCTTGCCGAAAATGCATGTTTCCTCCGGGGGGTTGCTCGTCAAAACACAAAAGTCCCCTCCCACCTCGGGGGGAGGGCTAGGGAGAGGGGGGAATAGTTGTCACATCAAATGTTGCATTTCCCCTCTCCCCCGACCCCTCTCCCGCAAGCGGGCGAGGGGAGTCATTTGGGCCGACTTGTGCAATTTCGCAAGAAAATCGACCTGTGCTGAAACTATGCGTCCCCGCTCTTTTCGTCAACTACATATGCGCCCCCTTCCATTTTTTTGCAAAGCAGGGCATGATGGACAATCATGATTGACCAGCACCCACACCCCAGGCCGCAAACCCCGACCATCGACCAGGAAAAATGCTCTGGCTGCGGCCTCTGCCTTGCGGTATGCCCCGATCAGACCCTGTCGCTGCTGCGCGGCAAGGCGGTGGTCAGCGGGGATCGCTGCATTGCCTGCGCCCATTGCCGCGCCGTCTGCCCGACTCAGGCCATCACCGTGCCGGGCCTGACGCACGACCTCTGTTTTCATTCCTTCATCGCGGACACCCGTTATCTGCCCCCCGGCCAGGGAGACACCGCCCAGTTGGTCCGGGTCATGCTTTCCCGCCGCTCCTGCCGCAGCTACCAAAACCGCATCCTGGAGCCGGAGCTGCTGGAAGATCTGGTCCGCATCGGCACCACGGCCCCCTCCGGCACCAACAGCCAGGGCTGGACCTTTACCATCCTGCCGCAGCGGCCGGCGGTGGAGGCCTTGGGCAATCTGGTTGGCGCCTACTTCGCCAAACTCAACCGCCGGGCGGCCAACCCCGTGCTGCGCACCCTTCTTCGCCTGCTGGGCAGACCGGCCCTGACCAACTATTATCACCGCTACCATGAAACCATTGCCCAAGGGCTGCGGGAATGGTCGGAACAAGGCCGCGACCGCCTGTTCCACGGAGCGCCCGCCGCCATTATCGTCGGCTCTCGACCAGGCGCAAGCTGTCCGAAAGAAGACGCCCTGCTGGCCACCCAAAATATCCTGTTGGCTGCCCACACCATGGGCCTGGGCTCCTGCCTGATCGGCTTTGCCGTGGCGGCCATGGCCAAGGCCCCAAAAATCCAACGAGCCATGGGGATTCCCGAAGACGAGGCCATCCATGCGGTCATTGCCCTGGGCTACCCGGCCGAACCGTACCAGCGGCTCACCGGCAGGAAACCGATAACTCCACGATATTTCTCAGGATAAGCTACAAAGGATAACCCCATGGAACACCGGATCATCGAACTGGAAACCCGCCTGGCCTTCCAGGAAATCGCCCTGGAGGAGCTGAACAGCGCCCTGATCTCCCAGCAGGCCCAGCTTGACGCGGTGGAAAAAGAATGCACCCGCTTGGCCCATCTGCTGACCGAAACCCTTTCCCCCCGCGACGCAGACCGCCCATGAGCCTGTTCACCCTCACCGTCGGCTCGCAAGCCTCCCTGCGCGGCGCCTCAGCCACCCTGGCCGAGGCCCTCAAACAGCAGCTGACCATCGACAACCCCGAATACCTCGAGGCCAAGAAATACAGCCGCTGGATGGGCAAGAAGCTCAAACCCCTTCTCTATTTTTTCGCGGAACACGGGGACACCATCACCTTTCCCCGAGGCTACGCCAACCACGCCATCCTCCTGGCCCGGAAATTCATGCGCCAGGACCCGCAGATCATCGACCAGCGCCGGACCGCCGCCCCGGTGGATTTCCACTTCCTGGGCGAGCTGCGCCCCTACCAGGAGGAGGCCATTGCCGCCATCACCCGGCACGATTTCGGGGTACTCGAAGCAGGCACCGGCTCGGGCAAGACGGTGATCGCCCTGGCGGTGATCGCCAAACGACAACAGCCCACCCTGGTGCTGGTCCACACCAAGGAGCTGCTCTACCAGTGGGCAGAACGGGCCCGAACCTTTTTGGGCGTGGAAGCCGGGTTGATCGGCGACGGCCATTTCTCCCTGGCCCCCATCACCATCGCCATTGTCAACTCGACCCGCAACCGGCTGAAGGAACTGCCCGCCCATTTCGGCCAGCTCTGCGTGGACGAGTGCCACCGGGTTCCGGCCTCGCTGTTCACCGAGGTGGTCTCTGCCTTTGACTGCCGCTACCTGCTGGGCCTTTCCGCCACCGCCTTTCGCCGCGACGGCCTGACCAAGCTGATCTACATGTCCCTGGGCGACCGGGCCTTCAAGGTGGAAACCTTCGATCTGCACGAAAGCGGCGCCGTACTCAAGCCGGAATATCTCCAGCGGGCCACGGAATTCCGCTATGTGTACCGGGGCAACTACCAGGCCCTGATGAAGGCGCTCTGTAGTAACGCGGCAAGGAACCAGCTCATTGTCGCCGACATCCTCAAGGAACGGGCCACCTCGCCGGGCACCATCTTGGTGGTCAGCGACCGGGTCAAGCATTGCGAGACGCTTGCCGCCATGCTCGAAAAGCACGACTGCCCAAGCGCGGTGCTCACCGGCAAGCTCCCGGCAGACCTGCGCACCGCCCTGGTGGATTCCATCCGCCAGGGCGAGGTCAAGGTGCTGATCTCCACGGTGCAGCTCATCGGCGAAGGCTTCGACTGCCCGGACCTTGCCACCCTCTTTCTCACCACGCCGATCAAGTTTACCGGCCGCCTCCTCCAGGTGGTGGGCAGGGTGCTGCGCCCAGCCCACGGCAAGCAGGCGCGGGTCTACGATTATGTCGATCCGGTGGGGGTTTTGAGCTCTTCGGCCCAAAGCCGCTGGCTCACCTTCCAGCAGGGGTAGAGTGCCTTTTCATCCTTTACAAATTCTTTCCCCCCGTGTTAAAAACACCTTTTTTACGGGGTGGGGCCTTAAAGGTTATACGTTTCCAGATCGGCAACTGTTCAGCATCTGAAAGAGGGACGCGGCATGAAGGTAAAACAACTTGAGATTTACCTGAAAAACAAGTCGGGGCGCTTGGCCGACATCAGCCGCACCCTGGCGGAAAATGCCATCAACATCCGAGCGCTGTCCCTGGCAGACACCGCGGATTCCGGCGTCCTCCGCCTGGTGGTCAACGACACCACCAAGGCCCAGCAGGTTTTGACGGAAAACGGCTTCACCGTGGCCCTCACCGAGGTGCTGGCCGTTGAAGTCCCGGACAAACCCGGCGCTTTGGACTGCATCCTCCAGATGGCTGCCAAAGGCGGACTCAACGTGGAATATGTGTACGCCTTTTCCAAAAAGAGCGGCGAATCCGGCATGCTTTTGTTTCGTTTCGACGATCAGGACGCGGCGGTGAAGGTCTTCCGCAAAGCAGGCTGCCCCTTGTTGAGCGACGACCAGGTCCACTCCCTGTAAGCAAGAGGAAACCCCATGGCCATCTCCCAAAAAATGCTCGCCTTTGCGGAACGCTCCTCCTGGATTCGCAAGATGTTCGAAGAAGGCGCGAAGCTCAAGGCCCAGTACGGCGCGGATCAGGTCTGCGACTTCAGCCTCGGCAACCCGGACCTACCGCCGCCCGCCCAGTATCAGGAGGCGGTGCGCAAGATTACTGCCGCAGAAACACCAGGCAGTCACGCCTACATGGCCAACAACGGCTATCCCTTTGTCCGGGCGGCGGTGGCCAAACAGATCGCAGCCGAACAAGGCCTGGCCGTTGGCCAGGACGATATTTTGATGACCGTGGGCGCGGCCGGGGCCATCAACGTGGTGATGAAGGCCCTGCTCGATCCGGGCGACGAGGTGATCATCCTCGCCCCCTTTTTTGTCGAATACACCTTCTATGTGGACAACCACGGCGGGATAACGAAGATCGTCAACACCGCGCAGGATTTCAGCCTGGATCTCGCGGCCATCGAGGCAGCCATCACCCCGAAGACCAAGGCGATCATCATCAACAGCCCCAACAACCCCACCGGCCAGATCTATTCTGCCACGGAGCTTGCCGACCTCGGGGCGATCCTGGCCAAGGCCGGGCAGACCATCTACCTGATCAGCGACGAGCCCTACCGCAAGATCGTCTACGACGGCCACACGGTGCCCAGCGTCTTTGCCGCCTACTGCAACAGCCTCATCGTTTCTTCGTATTCCAAGGATCTTTCCCTGCCGGGCGAACGTATCGGCTACATCGCGGTACACCCGGCGATTGAGGGCAAAGCCCAGTTGCTCGGGGCCATGACCCTGGCCAACCGGATTCTGGGCTTTGTCAATGCTCCGGCCCTGATGCAGCGGGTGGTGGCTGAGTTGCAGGGGATCACGGTGGATTGCGGGGTCTATGCCCGCCGCCGGGCGCTGTTTTGCCAGATGCTGCGCGAGGCGGGCTACGAGTTTGTCCCGCCCAAGGGCGCTTTCTACATGTTCCCCAAATCGCCCATCGCCGATGATGCCCAATTTGTCGGACTGCTGGCCGAGGAGAAGATCTTGGGCGTACCGGGCCGGGGCTTCGGCATGCCAGGCTACTTCCGCCTCGCCTTCTGCGTGGAGGATGCGGTGATCAGCCGCTCCGCCGAAGGGTTCAAAAAGGCTTTGGCCAAGGCTAAATCCCTGGCCTAACAGAGCAGAAGGACAACCCCTTCGACAGGCTCAGGGCGAACGGAAAAAAAATCAATCATCTCAGTAAAAAATCCGCTCATCCTGAGCCTGTCGAAGGACTGCCAATGCCATCGTAATGGCATAACCCAACACATTACATCGAGGTTGTACACATGGGAGACGCACTGGCGTTACTCGCCCTGCTGATCGGACTGGAACTGGTTCTTGGGGTGGACAACATCCTGGTCATCGCGATCTTTGTCGGCCGCCTGCCTGCGGAACGGCGCCACACCGCCCGGCTGGCCGGGCTCGCCTTTGCCTTGGTCGCCCGAATCGCCATGCTGGTGGCCCTGCTCAGCCTGGCCAATCTCACCAACCCCGTTCTCCTGGATCTTTCCGTGCGGGATCTGATTCTGATTTCCGGCGGCCTGTTCCTGCTCTTCAAGGCGGTGAAAGAAATCCACCACACGGTGGAGGCCAAGGAAGAAGGGGCCGGACCCAATATGGTCATGGGCGGCTTTGCCTCGGTCATCGGTCAGATCGTTTTGCTGGACATCGTCTTTTCCATCGACTCGGTGATCACCGCCATCGGTCTCACCGACCAGGCCTGGATCATCATCGCCTCGGTGGTGGTTTCCTTCGTGGCCATCCTCTTTTTCGCCCGGCCCATCGGCGAGTTCATCCTCCAGCACCCGGCCATCAAGATCCTCGCCCTCTCCTTTCTGATCACCATCGGGGTGACCATCTTCATGGAAGGCCTGCACAAGCATGTGCCCAAGGGCTACATCTACCTGCCCATGGGTTTCGCCCTCCTGGTGGAGATTTTGCAGATGCGCTATGAGCACAACCGCAAAAAGGGCATTGCCGCCAGGCAGACATCATAGTTGACAGACTGACATGGATATCACCCAGATCCCTTTCAACAAATTTATCGAGATCACCCCCTCCAGCGCTGATGATTGCGCCTTGGAACTGGCGTTCAACGACCGCATGCAAAATCATCTGGGCACGTTTCACGCAAGCGCCCAGTTCGCCCTCGCCGAGGCATGCAGCGGCCTCGCGCTGCAACGTCATTTTCCCCACTTGGCGGATGCGGTGATTCCCGTCCTGCGAAAATCAGAGTTGAAATTTAGGCGACCGGCCCAATCGACCATCCTGGCCACGGCACATCTTGATGCCGAGACCAAGGAAGAATTCGAGCGGCAGTTGGGGAAAAAAGGGCGCGCCACCATTACGGTGCCGGTAGAGATAGCTGACCAACAGGGCAACATCACCCTGTCTGGCAGCTATGCATGGTACGTGCAAAAAATATGATCTTCGGCCAGGCTCCAGCCGACATCGCGACAGAGCTGAATCAAGGGCAAGACACCTTTCCCTATGCACTCTCCAGCACTTTCCGCACCTTGACGGCCAGATCCTGCCTTGAAAATGGCTTCTGGATGAAAGCGACCCCTTCATCCAGCACGCCGTGGCGGGCGATGACATCGGCCGTATAGCCCGACATGAACAGGCGTTTGAGGTGCGGATAGAGGGACAACAGATTTTTGGCCAGATCCCGGCCGTTCATCTCAGGCATGATCACGTCGGTGATGAGCAGGTGGATTTTGCCGACGTGCTCACCGGCCAGGCGGATAGCCTCGCCTGGGGTGTTTGCCGCCAGCACGGTGTAGCCCTGCATTTCGAGCATCATCGTGGTCATTTCCAGGATGGCCGACTCATCCTCCACCAGCAGGATG
Source organism: uncultured Desulfurivibrio sp. (assembly GCA_964441875.1). GTDB lineage: Bacteria > Desulfobacterota > Desulfobulbia > Desulfobulbales > Desulfurivibrionaceae > Thiovibrio. The sequence continues at coordinate 31,764 of CAYTVV010000014.1, read as the reverse complement.
GTCTCATGGCCGCGCAGGACCGGTTCCGCCGCGCTTTCCATTGACGCTCGTTCGGCCTGCCCCGCATGCCGGGGCAGATAGATCGTGAACGTCGTTCCTTTCTCCGGTTCGCTGTAGACATTGACAAACCCGTTGTTCTGCCTGACGATGCCGTAAACCGTGGCCAGGCCGAGGCCGGTGCCCTCGCCGACGCCTTTGGTCGTGAAAAACGGTTCGAAGATGTGGGCCAGCATTTCCTGGTCCATGCCGCGGCCGTCGTCGCTTACGGTGAGCCGCACATACTCCCCAGGCGCAAAGCCCGCGTGACCGGCGCAGTATTCCTCGTCAAAGGAGCGGTTGCCCGTCTCGATGGTGATCCTGCCCACATCGGCGATGGCGTCCCGTGCGTTGACGCACAGGTTGACCAGGATCTGGTCGATCTGGGACGGGTCCACCCTGATCGGCCACAGGTCCGCAGCCGGCTGCCAGTTGAGCTGGATACCCTCGCCGAGAAGCCGTTGCAGCATCTTGAGCATGCCCGCCCCGACCTCGTTTAAGTCCAGCACCTCGGGCGTGACCGTCTGTCTGCGGGCAAAGGCCAGCAGTTGCCGGGTAAGATCGGCGGAACGTTTCCCCGCCTTGAGGATTTCTATAAGGTCGGCGTGCATCGGCTGCGCCGGGTCCACCCGCATGAGAGCCATCTCCGCATGGCCGAGGATTACCCCCAGCATGTTGTTGAAGTCGTGCGCCACGCCGCCGGCCAGGCGACCCACCGACTCCATTTTCTGGGCCTGCTGTAGCTGACCTTCCAAGATTGCCTTCTCCTCCATCTCTTTTCGGGCGGCGCTGAGATCATGGAGGGTCATGAGAATGCTTAAGGGGCGCTCTTCCTGGTCGCGGATTATTTTCACGGTGATCTCAAGCGGCCGACCAACAGGATTATCAGAATGATCCGCTTCCATAATAACTTGAAAATCCCGTTTCTCCTCCTGCGCCAGGCATACTGGGCAGGGGGTGGCCTCCCCTTGTGGATGCACGACCTCGACGATATGCCTGCCTATGGCGAATTCCGGGGTAGTGCCGGTGGTCAGATAAAAGGTTTTGTTCGCCCGGACAATGCGGCGCTTGAGGTCCAGCAGGTAGATGACATCATCGGAAGCATCCATGGCCACGGACCACTCCCTGGCCGCCTGCGCCAGGGCCGCCTCAGCCCTGCGCTTTTCGGTGGTATCGGAATAGAGCGCCACCAGCAGCCCTGAGGGAAGCTTGTAGACATAATTTTCCACCCACAGGGTGATGCGTTCGTCGGCATACTCTGTCAGGGGATGCTGTTCCGGCTGGCCGGTTTGCCAGACGCGCCGGAATACGTCCAGAAGCCCTATCCGCTCCACTGCGGGAAAAACCTGGGTGACCCGTTGTCCGACCACCTCTTCCCGTTGCGTCCGGAGCAGATCCTCTCCGGTTTTGTTCATGTCCACAAAGACAAAATCATGGCCCCCGTCCACCCCTTGATACACAGCCACCCCATCGCCCATATGGTCGAACAACTCCTGATAGCGCGCCTCGTTTTCCTTCAATTCCCGAAGATAGAGGACGCTGCTGAGTCCGTCGGCAATACGGCGGCCGATCTCGTTGAAGAGTTTTTTCTCCTCCCCGGTCCAGATCCGCGGATACGAGCACTGGTGCATGCCGAAGGCCCAGGGTTTGCCCACCTTGGGGTAAATAGCTTTAAATATCTGGGACTGAACGCCGAATTGCTCGGCCGAGCCTTTGGACACGGGTCTTTCCGTGCCGGCGACGTACGTCACCGGACCGTCGGAGGCGAGCGCCTCCCGCATCTCCTGCGCCTGCCCGGCCCCCAGCGGCACCTCGGTGTTTAAGGCTTTGGCGCCGGGATATTCGGGCCGGCTGACTTCGACGGGCACGCGAAACGACGGCGTCTCGGGATCGCAGGGATAGAGCAGCCAGCCCCGGTCGCAGTCAAATATCGAATACACCGTCTGCATGACATTCCACAGCAACTGCTCGACATCCGTTGCCTGCTTGATTGTCTGATCAACCCGTTCCAGGCTTTCCAGAAAATGCAGGTGCGCCTGCCGTTCTTCATCCGCCCCCTTGTACTCGGTAATATCCCGGCTGATGCCGATCAGGCCGAGAAGTTTGTTGTCCGGGTCAAAGTAGGGGGTTTTCAGGGTATCAAGGAGCACACGCCGGCCGTCGGGGTATTCCACCCATTCCTCGTTCCGCCGGGGCACCCCGCCGCTGAGCATCTGCCGGTCCTTTTCCCGGAAGAATTCCGCCAAATCCTTGGGGAAAAATTCCAGGTCGGTCCGGCCGATGATTTCCTCCTTGCTGTGGCCCAAAAACAGGGTGAATTCCTTGTTGCAGCCCAGATAGACGCTGTCGGGGTCTTTATAAAAAATGAGATCCGGAATGGAATCGATGAGACTGACGAGCAGGGCATTATTCCTCTTGAGTTGGCCTTTTGCTTCTTCCAGGATGCTGATCTGGGCGCTCAGCTTCTGGTCCAGTTGACGATTTTCATTCAGGGCGTTGCCCAGGCTGGGGAACTTCAACAGCCTGGGAAAACGCAGGGCGAGCAGCATGGCGGTGGCGATGGAGATCACGGCCGTACCCATTTTCATAGCGCCTTCAAGCCGGTAGGAAGGTACGTAGATGGTCCATGCCGCCATGAAATGCGTGGTGCCGCAAGCGAAAATAAACGCCCCGAACATGAAAATCATCCAAAAAAACGGCAGGTCACGACGCTTGGCAACCAGATAAAACAGCAACCCGGCGATCAGATAGTAGGCCAGCCCGGTGAGGACATCCGAGCCGACATGCAGCCACAACACTTCCGGGTTCCAGACAAGACAATTCCCGTGCGGCATGAAATCCGACGCGCCAGCAAGGGACTCCAAAAAATCGCGCATAAAACCTCCGTTCGATGGGGAGCACAAAAGATACGGACACCATAACATGGAAAGGATGGGGAAGTGAACGGAGAAAAACCTCGGGCCAACAAGCTGCGCAGGATCGATTTTTTTTAAAAAAAAACCGTTCTTGACACCCTTGCCGTCGGCTTGCTACCCTTTACAGGAAAGCTATTTCCTTTTTTCAACCAACACAGAGGGGGAAGCGTATGAAGAGCATTACCAGCGTGTTCACCGTGGCGTTTCTTGCAGGCCTGTTGCTGACCGCGACAGTCGCCTTGGCCGATCATCATGCGGTCAAGGTCTCGAAAAAGGAAGGAGTCGGCAGTTTCCTGGTCGATAGCAAGGGCATGACCCTGTACTATTTCAAAAAAGACAGCCCTGGCAAGAGCGCCTGCGAGGGGGATTGCGTGGCAAAATGGCCGCTTTATTTCCGTGAGGCCGTGGCCGTCAAGGATGGCTTGAAGGCCGAGGATTTCGGAACCATCACCCGCGCCGATGGCCAAAAACAAACGACCTACAAGGGCATGACCCTGTACTATTTTGCCGGGGACAAGAATCCTGGGGATACCACCGGACAAGGGGTGAAGGATGTCTGGTATGTCGTAAATCCCTAAACGACGCTTACGAACACCGCGTGACCAGGGCCCCGTCTCCGGACGGGGCCTTTTTTTGAAACAACACCCAAGAAGGTCGCCGTCATTATAACCCTCCCCATCCATGAAGTCCTGCCTCAGCTGCGGGCACAGCTGGCCAACCGCGAGGCAGTGGTGCTTTCCGCTCCGCCCGGCTCGGGCAAGACCACGGTTGCGCCCCTGGCCCTGCTCGCCGAACCCTGGCTGGCAGGACGGACCATTTTGATGCTCGAACCGCGCAGGCTTGCGGCTCGGCTGGCCGCCGCCTTCATGGCCCGGCAACTGGGCGAGGAGGTCGGCCGGACCGTGGGCTACCGGGTGCGTTTTGAAGCAAAGGTTTCGGCGGCAACCAGGGTGGAGGTGGTTACCGAAGGCGTGTTCACCCGGAGAATGCAGGCCGACCCCGAGCTGGCCGGGGTCGGCCTGGTGATCTTCGACGAGTTCCACGAGCGCAGCCTGCAAGCCGATCTGGCCCTGGCCCTCTGCTTGGATGTGATGAGCGGGCTGCGGGAGGATCTCAAACTCCTGGTCATGTCCGCCACCCTGGATATCGGGGCGGTCAGCCGGTTGCTCGATAATGCCCCGGTGGTTTTGGGCACGGGTCAGAGCTATCCCGTGGGCGTGGAATACTGCCGGGTCGTACAACCATTCCAGGCCCAGCCCCGCGAGATCGCCAAACAGGTGGCCGCAACCATCCACAAGGCCCTGAACGAGCAACCGGGCGATATCTTAGCCTTTCTCCCAGGCGCCGCTGAGATACGGCATACCCAGGCCCTGCTGAACACTGATCTGCCTCCCGCCGAGATCGCCATCCATCCCCTGTACGGCGACCTGAGCCTTGCCGCCCAAACCGCTGCGGTGCAACCGGACCGGGAGGGGCGGCGGCGCATCATCCTGGCCACGCCCATTGCCGAAACGAGCATCACCATTGAGGGCATCCACACCGTGGTGGACAGCGGCTGGAAACGGAGCCCACAATTCGACCCCAACAGCGGCCTAAGCCGCCTCACCACCCAGCGCATCTCGCACGCCTCGGCCACCCAGCGCACCGGCCGGGCCGGACGCCTTGGCCCAGGCCACTGCTACCGCCTGTGGAGCATGGGCGAGGACCACGGCCTCAAGCCCTTCGACCCGCCGGAGATTCTGACCGCCGACCTGAGCCAGCTAGTCCTGGACCTGGCCCGCTGGGGGGTGCATACCCCAGAGGCCTTGCGCTGGCTCGATCCGCCGCCAGCCGGGCATTTCGCCCAGGCGCAATCCGTGCTGTTGGCCCTCGGTGCCTTGGACCAGCAGGGCCGCATCACCCCCCTGGGTAGTAAAATGGCCGAACTCCCAGCCCACCCGCGTCTGGGACACATGCTCATGGCTGCGGCCAAACAGGATGCAACCGATCTGGCCTGCGACCTTGCAGCCCTACTCTCGGAACGGGACATCATCAAGGGGCGGGAGCGGTCGGCGGATATCGAGGACCGGCTCCACGCCCTGGCAGTCTTCCGCAGCGATGGCCCGGCTGCGGCCAAGGCCCTGGATGCGGACACCGATGCCTGCCGCAGAGTGGTGCAGACCAGCAGGCAGCTTCGGGAGCATCTACCCAAACCAGCCAACAACAAGACCAAAAACACAGCAGCAGCAACGCCAGCGGCGACTGCGGGCGAACTCCTGGCCCTGGCCTTCCCGGACCGGATCGGGCAACGGAGAGCAGAAGGCCGGGGACAATACAAACTGACCTCCGGCCGGGGTGCGGTTCTCCCGGCGCACGACCGCCTCGCCAGCCACGAGTATCTAGCGGTGGCCGAACTGGACGCGGGCAAAATCGAGGGCCGCATCTTTCTCGCCGCCCCCCTTGCCAGGCAAGCTCTGGTCTCCCTGTTCGCTGACCGGCTGCAACGGGAGGAAAAGGTCTCCTGGGATGAACAGCGCGCCACGGTAAAGCCCCAGCGCCTTGTGCGGCTGGGCGAGCTTGTCCTGGAGGCCGCCCCTCTGGCAAAACCATCCGCCGAGGCGGTACTGACCGCCCTGCTCTCCGGCATCCGCAGCCTTGGCCTTGCCGCCCTGCCCTGGAGCGATAAAGCCCAGGAGTTGCAGGCCCGCCTGGAAAGCATGCGACTCTGGCAGCCGGAAGCAGGCTGGCCGGAGGTCTCCGATGCCTGCCTGGTTGAGAGCCTTGAGCAGTGGCTGGCCCCGTATCTCACCGGGATGCGGAGTGCGGAACACCTCAAGAAACTCGACCTCTTTACCATCCTCACCGCCCTGCTCGATTGGCAACAACAGAGCCAGCTAGACCGCGAGGCCCCTACCCATCTCACAGTGCCCAGCGGCTCACGGATCAAGCTGCGCTATACCCCTGGCGAGGCTCCGGTGCTGGCGGTGCGCCTCCAGGAGATGTTCGGCTTGGCCGATACCCCCAAGGTCTGCAACAACACGGTGCCGGTGCTCCTCCATCTTCTTTCCCCGGCCCAGCGGCCCATGCAGATCACCCAGGATCTGCGCGGCTTTTGGGAAGGCGCCTACCATGAGGTAAAAAAGGAGCTCCGAGGCCGCTATCCCAAACACCACTGGCCGGATGACCCCTGGCAGGCCCAGCCCACCAGCCGGATCAAACCCCGGAAATAGAGGACGTTTGAGCGCAGCAAATCCTTGATGCGCGTCGTCTCCTGCGTGGTACAATACCCCGGCGAAAAAAAATCTGTTGAACAAGCAATCTCAGTCAACTCCTTTGCTTTCACGGCAGTTTAAATCCCATTGACACGCAGCCGAGCACCGGAGAGGCTGCCGAAAAGGGGATTTGCACTGTTTGAGGCGAAGCCGAGTTTGCAAAGCCCCGGCAGCATCGAGGAGCACAGGGCATCCCGCCCACGGCGGGACAAGGGGCACAGGGGGCCCTTTCTTTGGTTCGTTTCTTTGGGCAAGCAAAGAAATGAACAGAAAAACAAATGGAGCGACCCATGGAACTAAATATCCCGGTAATCGGCATACTGCGTGGGGTGGAGGGTGATTTTTTCGGCGAGGTGATGCAAATCTCCTTTGCCGCCGGGCTCACGGCCATGGAAGTCACCATGAACACCCCAGGGGCCGAGAAGATCGTTGCCGAATACCGTCCCGCCGTGCCGAGCGGCAAACTGCTGGGCATGGGCACCATCCGCAATCTCGAGGAAGCCAAGCGGGCCGTGGCCGCCGGGGCCATGTTTCTCGTGACCCCCAACCTGAACCTCGGAGTGATCGAGTATGCCAAGGCGGAAGGCATCCCCATTGTCGCGGGGGCGCTGACCCCCACCGAGGTATACGCCGCCTGGTCCGCCGGAGCCGATCTGGTCAAGGTCTTCCCCTGCGGCGCCATGGGCGGCCCCCAGTACATCAAGGATCTTCTGGGACCTTTCGATCATCTCCGGCTCGTTGCCGTAGGCGGGGTGAGCCTTGCCAATCTCCAAGACTATTTTGCCGCCGGCGCCGAGGCGGTGGGGGTATCCACCAGCCTTTTCGGCGGCAAAGCGTTGCGGGAGAAGAACCTTGAGCAGATCGGGCAAAACGTGAAAAATTTCATTGAGCATTGCCGGAGCGCGAAAGATCGGGTATGATCCGGCTCCTTTAGTTCGTAAATTCACGTCTTTTTCAAGGAGACTTTCCCATGTTCAGACCGGAAATCAAGGTTATCGACTGTACTGTCCGCGACGGCGGCTTGATGAACAAATGGCAGTTTGACGACAAGTTCGTCCGCGCTGTCTATCAGGGGCTGAGCGAGGCCGGGGTCGACTACATGGAGATCGGCTACCTCAGCTCCGAATCCGCTTTTTCCCGCACCGAGGTCGGTCCCTGGAAATTCTGCGCCGAAGATGATCTGCTGCGCATCATCGGCGACGGAGAAAAAAAGATCAAGTTCTCGGCCATGGCCGATATCGGCCGCATCGACTACAATGATATCCGCCCCCAGAAAGAGAGCGTGCTCGACATGGTGCGGGTGGCCTGCTATATCCACCAGATCGACAAGGCCATCGCCCTGGCCCACCATTGCCAGGACAAGGGCTACGAAACGACGATCAATCTGATGGCCGTCTCCACCGTGGGCCCACGGGAGCTGGAAGAAGGGCTTGACGACCTGGCGAAAAGCCAGGTGCCGATCATCTATCTGGTGGACAGCTTCGGCGCCTTCTACCAGGAAGACATCGAGCTGCTGGCCAAAAAGTACATGGAGCGGCTGCCGGGAAAAACCATCGGCATCCATGCCCACAACAACCAGCAGCTGGCCTTTGCCAACACCATCTCCTCGGTGATCTGCGGGATCAACTATCTGGACGCCACCCTGTACGGCATGGGACGCGGCGCGGGCAACTGCCCCACGGAGCTGCTGCTCTCCTTTCTCAAAAACCCCAAGTTCAATGTGCGTCCGCTCATCAAGGTCATCGAAGAAGAGATTCTCCCTTGGCGGGAAAAGATCGACTGGGGCTATTTCATCCCCTACATGGTCGGCGGAGTTATGAACCAGCATCCCAAAGCGGCCATGGCCTGCATGGAATCCGACAAGAAAAACCAGATCACCGAATTTTACGACCAGATGACCAGCGCCGCCGCTATCTGATTCTTTTCACCCAGCTTTCTCAGCAAGGCAGATCCTTCCGGGGTCTGCCTTTTTTTTTGCTGGCCATCCCCCTCTTTCCGCATATAATTGAGAAAAGGCCCGAGAGGAGGACACGCCATGCATCCTTGGACAAAACAACATTTCCCTAATTGCGTCGCCCTGCTGGCGCTGCTCCTGGCAGTTACCGCCTGCGGTCATCCCGCCTACGTTTTCCATGAGGATTCCCGCATCAGCGAGGTCCTGGAATCGTATCACCCCTTGCCGGGCTACACTTACTACTACAACGGCCCGGAGGATTTCCCCCTGGTCATCCTGGGGATCAGGCCGGAATACCGGTTGAAAAAAGAATTCTGGATTCCGGTGGATTTGACGGAAAAGAAACTACAGGGCTGGATGGAAGTCATCGACAACCCCCATCGCAACCTACAGACCAGGTACCACGGCAAGGTGATCCGCACGGCGGAAGGGGAGGAGATCGGCATCTGGTACTCGCCCCAGGAGTGGAGCACGGTAAGGCTGGGAGCGGACCGGGAGGTCGAAATCTACACCCCGTTCAACACTCTGTATAACAAAGTCACTGGCCACGAGGGTGGTTTTCCTTGAGCAACGGACAGAGATAAACAAATGACAGACAGCAGAATTCAATTAACGGAAGAAGATATCACCGGAATCACAGCGGATGCCATAGTGAATGCCGCGAACAACTCCCTGCTGGGCGGCGGCGGGGTGGACGGCGCCATCCACCGGGCGGCCGGGCCGGAACTGCTCGCCCAATGCCGAGGCCTGGGAGGCTGCCCCACGGGCGAGGCACGGATCACCAAGGGCTACAACCTGCCCGCCGCCTGGGTCATCCACACGGTGGGTCCGGTCTGGCGCGGCGGAACCCAGGGGGAACCGGAACTGCTGGCCTGTTGCTACCGCAAGTGCTTTTCCCTTGTTCGGGAATATGGCCTGCGGAGCATCGCCTTTCCCGCGATCAGCACCGGGGTCTACGGTTATCCCAAGGAAGAGGCGGCCCGTATCGCCGTGCGCGAGGCGCGGCAAGCCTTGGCCGAAAATGAAGGTCTCACCGGCATCCTCTTTGTCTGCTTCAACAACGCCACACGACTGGCGTACGACAAAGCCTTGGCAGACGATTAATCACCCGCCTTCACAACAATCTCCAAGACCTCCCCGGCAAACTCCACCAGATCTCCGGGCACCAGCTGACGGCCTCGGCGGGTTTCCACCTCGCCGTTGACCCGTGCCTCGCCTTCCTGAATTCGGAGCTTACCCTCACCACCGGTTTCAACCACCCCGGCCAGTTTAAGCAACTGGCCAAGCCGGATAACCCCGGCGCGCACCGGTACCTGTTGTCTGCCCATACTGAGTATCCTTATGTTAAAACGGGGGAGCGATGGTCACTAAAATCCGCAGATCAGTATGCGCCCGAACGCCGTGGGGTTCGCTGATGTCGCAGAGCAGGATGTCACCTGCCTGCGCCGAGATGGCCTTGCCATCCTTACCGAGAAATTCCCCGCTTCCCTCCACCACTTGAATGGAGAGCTGGCCTTCAGAATCATGGGAATGCACCGGAAAAACCTGACCGGCACTGAGATTAAAATTTAAGATTCGAAACCAGGGCGAATCGTGGAGCAAAAACTTTTTCATGCTCAGGCCATCAAAAACTCTGGTCTCGGTAAGGCTCTTTTTCTCCATCATCTTAGCACCTCCTGTGGGCAGATTGAATGCAGCTCTTTGCTCCCCAGTATACGAGACCAGCCCTCTCTTTTCCTTGACCTGAATCAACACCCCCGCGATTTACCATAAAAAAACCGCCATACGAATCTCGGATGGCGGCGAGCAGACACAGAACTCTTGGCTGCTGATTATTTGAGGGCAGCGCCCTTCTTTTTCCCCTGAGGTTGGGCGGCGGCTTCTTTCATCGACTCCCAATCCGTCGCTTCCGGGGGAGAAGAACCAGGCACCAGACGCAACTCCTGACTTCGGGATTTGATTTCCCCGTTGAGCACAGCGCCGGACTCCACCGCCAGATCCATGGTCTCGACCTTGCCCTGGATAAAGCCGCTTTTCACCACATACAGCTTCTTGACATTGACCGTGCCCTCAACCCGACCCGAACAGACAAAGGTGTTGACCACGATGTCCCCGGAGATCATCCCGGTTTCCCCGAGGATAAGATACTCTCCGCGGATATTTCCTTCGGCCTTGCCGTCAAGCCGCAACTTGCCCTTAAACGAGATATCACCGGCCAGCTGCATATCCGCGCCGATTACGCTGGTAATCATCTCAGAATTTGTCTCGCCGATGCCCTGCTTGTTAAAAAAACCCATACCAATCACCTGCTGCGGATTTTTCAAAGTTACTCCAGGCAAAAAAAACCCGGAGCTGCATCACTTGACCATTGCCGCCGCCTATTTCGAGGCCACTGCGGCAGTGCGGGGATGTACCTGGATAAATTTCACCGGATCGATCAACTTGTCCCGGTATTTGATTTCATAGTGCAGATGGGAGCCGGTGCTTCTGCCCGAGTTGCCCACCAGCCCGATGACCTGCCCCCTGGCCACGGTGTCGCCCTGCTGGACAAAATCCTTCTGGAGGTGGAGATAGCTGGTCTGGAATCTGTTGCCGTGATTTATGGTGAGAAAATTACCATGGCCATTGTCATAGCCATTGGCAACAACAACGCCGTCCGCCGGGGCCATGATTTTGGTGCCGGAATTGTTTCTGATATCAACCCCGCCGTGGAAGGCAGGTTCCCCATTGATGGGATCAAGCCGCCCGCCAAACTGGGAGGTAATAACTCCCCGAACCGGCGCCCCCAGGGGTACGGACTGTATAGTATCCAGATATTTATCCACCTTCAGGGTGAGGCCTTCGTAGGACTCCTGCGGCAGCCGGGTGAAAGGTCCGCCCGCACCCTTCTTGCTCTCATGCACCTCAAGATTCACCCCCACCGAGGCGAGGATAGATTCAATAGCCTGGCTCTTGTGTTTCAAGTCGGTAAGAGCCGCATTCAGCTGGGCCTGCTGTTCCTGCTCCTGCTTGGTTGTTCGTGCCTGCATGCTGGTGTTCAAGGCGACGGTGACCGCCAGATTCTTTTGCATTGTCGCAAGCTGCTGGCGCAGGACGAAATTTTCTCCGGAAAAAAACCAGCCTAACCCGCTGCCAAACACCAGGAAACAACAGGCCCCGAACACAATCTTCAGGGCCTTTTTGGAAACAGCAAACGAACGGATTTCCCCCCGTTCGCTGGTCATAATAAAATGTATTTGTTTATCCATGCAGCAGAGGCCCCCTCTCGTTTGCGGTCCAGCGGTCAAAACTACCAAGCGCGCAACACTATCTCCTCGAAAAAGAAGAGAAATCAATGATGCTCCCAAAAAGAGTAACAGGAATACAACAGGCAAACCAGATTTTTTTTGCCTCTTTCAAGGGGGGCGCCCACAACCCTTTATGCCCCAAGCTTTTGCCGAACGGTTTTTTTTGCCTCTTGTCTCTTCGCCGTAAAAACGCTATGCATATTTTCATAGACAAGGTTTTCTTCCGTACCCCTATTTCCTTGCAGAAATCCATGCGCAAACCGAATCGCTCCCCTAGACAACCAAACTCCACCGCCAAGCCCTCTAAAAAAAGAACCGGGAAACAGCCCATCCGCAAACTGGCGATCAGCGATGATCTCGGCGTCCTCTTCTCCCATGGCCAGGAAAACGACACCCCGCACAGCTTTGCCAGCGCGCTGGCCACCGGGATACCCGCCACAACCCTTGCGGAAATTCTTACGGAAAAGGAGGAGCTGCCAACCACTGCCCAGTCGCTGCAAGCCGCGATCAAAAACTCTCCCCCGCCCCAGGACCGCATCGATCTCCACGGCTGCACCGCCTCTGAGGCGGAAACAAAGACCGAAAATTTTCTGGCCCGGGCTCGGCGCAATCACCTGAAAACCGTCATGGTCATAACCGGCAAAGGCCTTCACTCGCCGGAAGGCTCCGTGCTCAAAGACATCATTGAGACCCGGCTCAAGATCATGAAAAACGACGGGTTGATCCTCGCCTATCTCTGGGAAAAAAAGAGCCTGGAAAAAAGCGGGGCTCTTCTCGTGTACCTGCCCTGAATTGCAACCCAAAGGACCCTTGCCATGCCCCTCCATCAGGTCACGGTTTTCACCCCCTTTCCCTTTGTCATCGGCCAAAAAATTCACATCGCCGGGGGGCCGCGCGGCGGCGACTGGCAGGTGATCGGCCTGAACGAGCGCAAGGTCCAGCTCAAATGCCCGGTTTCCGGTCGGGAGGTGGAATGGGACCGGTTCTGTTATCTTGCCGAAGCCCACGAACAGGAATGGCCCATGCCGCGCTGACATTTTCAAGGCCGCTGAGCCTTGACTTGGATGCAGCCCGGATTATATTCCCCCATAAGTGCCCGACCGAACCTACCCACAATACGCAACGAGGATAACCCCATGGGAAACACGATGAAACCAGCCCTGCTGACGGCTACCGGTTGAACCATGCCGCACGACTCCTTTATCACAACCGTTCTCTTCGACTACGGCGGAGTCCTGGCCGAAGAGGGCTTCACCCTGGGACTTTCGGTCATAGCCCGAGAAAAAGGCCTTGACCCGGCTCCTTTTTTCCACACTGCCACCGAAGCCATCTACGCCTGCGGCTATGTAACCGGCAAGAGCACCGAGCAGGCCTACTGGCAGCTGCTCCGCAGCCAAACCGGCATCAGGGGCGAAGACCAGGCGCTGACCGAGACAATCCTCAGCCGCTTTACCCTGCGCCCCAAGATGCTTGCTGCGGTCCGCGCCCTCAGAAAACACGGGCTAAACCCGGTCATTCTCAGCGATCAGACCGACTGGCTCGACCGCCTCAACCAGCGGCAGCCGTTTTTCCATGAATTCAACCAGGTCTTCAACAGCTATCATCTCGGAAAGACCAAACGTGAGCCCAGCCTGTTCACCGACATCCTTTCGACCCTGAAGATCGAGCCCCAGCAAGCCCTCTTTGTGGACGACAACCAGGGCCATATTGACCGCGCGGCTGCCCTTGGCCTGGAAACCCATTTGTTCCAGAGCGAGGAGCTGTTTTTCACCGACCTTGCCCGGCGTGGACTTGCCTGATCCCGCCGAAGAATAGACCCGAGGACAAGAGGCCATGCTGGATCATAAAAAACTCGCCGTCATTCATATTGTCAAAAAGGAACTGGCGGTAAGTGAGCAGGAATACCGCGACACCATGGAAAGGGTGGCGGGAGTCCGCTCGGCCAAGGATCTGGACGAGGCCGGTTTCCAACGGCTCATGCGCTATTTTGCCAGAAGCGGGCATTATCGCGACCGTCGGGAAGGCATTACCTTCCGGCAAAGGATGTACATCAAGCATCTGGTGGAGGATCTTGCCTGGGATGCGACGCATTGCGCCAATTTTTTAAAGAAATACTACAAGACCGCAGAGATCGGGACGCTGTCCAAAAAAGAGGCCAGCAAGGTGATCGAATCGCTGAAGCATATTCTGGCAGGACGATGAAAACGGGACGAAAAGGACAACAAACTATCCAGCTTGGAGCCGAAAAGTGAAAAAAACCACGGAGCGTAACTGTTCAGCAGTGCCACAGATGCTAGGAAGAGGTCAGCGAAGTGTGCTAGTGCACATGAGCTGGCCGATGACAGGTAAGCGAGCCTGCGAGACTCCGACGCAGATGCGGTGCTGCTGGACAGTTACAGGACAACAATGACAGCATTCAAGGACGAATGGGATCTGGGCATGGCCCTACAGGTTCTGCACAGCGAAAACGTAGACGGCAAGCTCTGGGCCGAGGCGGTAAAATGGCTGTTTCTCTTTGGCCCCCCGGCGATCCGGGAGATGATCAGCCAGGCTTCAAGCATGGCGACCGGCGAGTTTTTCCCGGAACTTACCCCCATCGGGTACACCGATCAGGGAGAGCCCTTGTACGACATCAAGAAACTTGCCGAGAGCTTAGGGATGAACGAGGAGGAAGCCTTGGCCAAGATGGCGGAACTGGAAGCGGAGCATGAGGTCCAGAGCCTGTACGACGCGCCGGAGGCGCATAAGATCCAGTAAACGCAATCAGAGCGTAATCCCGCCCCGCCGTCTATCCCTGGCGAGCACCCGATCCAGGGAGAACATGCCACCGCCCCGCAAAACAAGGGCCAGGGCAATCCCCAGCACCAGGATATGGTACTCATACCCCTCCCCCTGCTGCTGCCCGAACCAGTTCATGAAAAACCCATGCTGCAGATGATTCATCTTCAGACAGATGGCGATGGCCGTGCCGATGGCCAGGGCCCAGACCCTGGTAAAAAGGCCGAGCACCAGCAACAGCGAACCGCACACCTCGGAGACCATCAAGAGAATAATGGCCCAGAAGGGAAAGCCCAGGGCGGAAAAAGCCGTGACCGTTGCGCCATAGCCAGGCCCGCCGAACCAGCCGAAAACCTTTTGCGCGCCGTGGGGGAAGATCACCACCCCCAAGGCCAGGCGGATCATGAATTGAGCAGGGCTGTTGTCTGTCGTTGCCAGGGTTTTCAACATCGGGAAACCTCTTCTAAAAACCAGTTGCAAGGGTAATACTCCATCTGCCTTCGGGAGAACATTTCCCGCTCACGATTCCAGACAATGGCGCAATTTCCCCTTATATCAATTCAAGAACGGAATTTCCAGTTGAAAAACAATTACCCGTCTCGACAAACAAGGTTTTTCACACAATGGGCATGGCGTTTTGTTTTTTTTTCAGGTACTAATTAACGATGTGTCCCAGAGGACCGCAAACGCAACAGATGGCAGGATCGCCAGCGCCATGCCTCCCCCTTTCCGGGGCGTGGATATGGCCGCGTTTCCGCAAAAGGAAAAATTTTGCCGGCCAGCCCGTTGCCGTATTCCAAATGATGATGCTGTTAAACACGAGGAGAGACCATTGAACGCCCAATTCCGTTATTCTTTCTTGCTCTTGACCATGCTTCTTTTTCTCGTAGCCGGTTGCGGCACGAAAGAAACGAAAGATGCCCTGGAAAAAGCCCCCTCAGGGGCGGGAACCAGAATCACCGGGGCGGAACTGATTGAAATCCTCTCCGACAACACCATTTCCCTTTCTGAATACGGCGAGACCGCGGTCATCGAGATGTACGGCAATGGCAAAATGTACGCCGTAAAAAGCAAGACGGAGAAAAACGAGGGGGTATGGTCAACGGAAGATGACAGACTCTGCCTGCAATTCAGACGCTGGGGCTTTGGCGAACAGATATGTTACACGGTGTTTCGCAAGGGCGAAGAGTATAACCTCTACACATCCACCGGCATAAAATCGAGTTATTTCACCGTTACCAAGGGTGTCAAACGCGGACAAGCAGGCAAAAACACGGCAACCGCCCAAAAACAACCCGCCAAACGGGCCAGCGCCACAGCCTCTCCCGATGTGGTGATCGAAGAACCGGCGGCCGCCGCGCCACCGGTATCAACCCCTACAATCCAAGAGACCAACCAAGCCGCCAACCCGCAAGCAGCCAGCCGGGATCTGGGCATGATCTACCGCGGCATGAGCCAGAACTGTCCGGGCTGTAACCTGCAGGGCGCCAATCTGGCCGAAGCCAGCCTGATGCGGGCCAACCTGGCCGGAGCCAACCTGAGCAACGCCAACATGGTCAAGGCTAACCTCAAATGGGCAAATCTGAAAGGCGCCAACCTGACGAGCGCGGACCTCTCCGGGGCAAACCTGGCAGGAGCCGATCTGGCCGGAGCCAATCTTGAGCGGGCAGACCTGACCGGAGCCAACCTCGAACAGGCCAATCTCCGGGGGGCCATAATCACCGGCGCCATCGGTCTCGATCTGAAAAAGGCCATCCGGTAAGCCGTCGCCGCTTACAAGGAGCCGTAACGAAGCAAGGTAAATGCCGATGACCAGGAAAGCAGAAATATTCCGTAACGGCTCCTAAAAACCCGCCCAGCGTTTGTCGGAGCCGAGCCTGACACAGATTCGGCTCCGACCCTTCACTTTACCCGGCGAACCGCCCTGGTCATGGCCGGCCACTGCCGTGGCGCCAGACAGAGAAAGGGATAGAGTAGCCAGCGCATCTTGCCCAGGCGGGCAACGGTCACATCCTTACACCGACAGCAATCACAGGAGGCGGCAAGATCTTTTTCCTCGCCGAGCCATTGATGCTGGTACAGCAAAAACACATGGGAATTGGCCTTGGCGCAGTCCTCGCACAGCCATTGAACGGTTCCGTTTATCTGCCACTTCTGCATCGACGATTCCCTTTTTGATTCTTGGTCGCTTACTCTCATTTTCCACATAACACCGACACCACAACTATCGGTATTCTCTCTTTTTTTCTTTAATCGTTATTCAAAAATAGCAGTATTAACCACGACTGCAAGATCATTGGATGATCGTGCCCGGCACAATGGGAGCCGGGTCAACTATTTTTCTCCAGATAGGTCCGTGCCCCCACGTAGCACCCGCCAAAATAGCCGTTGCGCAGGGAACTCTGCCGAATAGTCTCGCCTTTTTTGGGCGCATGGATGAATTTCCCATTTCCGGTATAGATCCCCACATGGGACACCGCCGAATCCCCGTTGGTGGCAAAAAACACCAGATCCCCCGGCGCCAGATCTTCCCGGCGCACCGGGCTTCCCGTCTGGAACTGGGCCAGGGAATTACGCGGCAGATTAAGACCGTTGAGCTTGTAGATGGTCATGGCCAATCCGCTGCAATCAAAACCCGTTTCCGCCGACTCCCCACCCCATTCATAGGGGATACCGAGAAAACCCTCCGCAGTGCTCACCAGCATCTTCCGTAAGGCCCCGTCTTGATGGTGCCGGAACCGGGCCGCGGCAAATTCTCCCGGCGCAACCAGATAAAAGGCCTCAATCACCCCGGCTTTCCGCAGCTGCACAACCCGGGCCGCCGCTTCTTTCCGCGACGGATAATTCCCGAAGCGCACTTTATACAACCCGCTGGCATGGCGATAATAATAGGCGTCAAGCCCCAGGGCATCAAGTTTCTGCATGAGGCGAACCGCATTGTCCAGTTTGGCAAAGGCCCCGACCTGGATGGTATGTCCCAGCAGGGCCAATTCTTTGCCCGAGGTTGTCTTCGGCAGGCCCGCATCTTCCTGCCGGAGCCCGCCACAGCCGGGAATCCCCCCCAGAACAAACACGAGCAGAATCCACCCCGCCAGGGGAAGAGCATGGGCCACAACCCCTTGCCCTGCCATACTCACGATTTGCTCCCGATCTTATCCCTGCCGTAATCGGCCAGCGCGGCGGCAAGCTCCTTGTGCACCGCATCCACCAATTCCTTGGGGGCAAGGGCCTTTGCCCCGCTTCCCCAGGAGAGGATCCAACGCCTGACCTCATAGAGATGGAGGGCCGGGAAACCGAGCACCACGCTGCCGTCTTTATTCCGGACCACGGTCTGCTGGGGATGCCATTCCCGCTCCAAAACATAGGGGCCATGCTCCCTGGAAAACCAAATCTTCACCAGGACCTCGCGCTCCCCGCTGAAAATACCGAACTGGCTCCCGCTATAGCGCGCATGGTCAAAATCTTCGGGCACGGAAAATCTTTTCTCAAGCAGCAGGACCGTTTCGATTCTCGACATGGCGAAGGTCACAATCGCATCCCGCCGATGGCAATGGCCGATGAGGTACCACTCCCCCTGGTAACGCACGAGATGGTAGGGATCAACCCGCCGCTCCGTGCTCTCCCGCCTCCCGGGTTTGCGGTAGGAAATGGCCAGCGTCCGGTTTTTGCTCAAGCCCGCCGACACGGCTTCCCACACCTCCGGCTCCAGCTTGGTTTGCCGCTCCGGGATCACCGAGAGCTTGTCTTCCACCCAGGCCGGGTGGATGGAGACCTTCTCCGGCAGGGACTCCTCTATTTTCCGAAATACCTTCTGGAGCTTGCGGTAGATGGGGGTATCTTCATGCATCCGCAGGGCTTTTTCCGCGATGCAGATAGCAAACAGATCGCTCTCGTTCAAGGAAATGGCGGGCAGGGCGTAATTTTCTTCGGTGTAATAATAGCCTCGGACCGTGGCGTCGTAGGCAATGGGGGCATCGCGCTGACTCCGCAAATAGTCGATATCCCGCAGGATACTCTTGGGGCTCACCTCGTATTCGGCGGCCATGGAGCTGCAGTTCGCCATGATTCCGGTGCGCATCCCCTCGCGGATCTTGCGGTCTATGAACAGCAGTCGTAAAAGCTGGGTCTTGTCTTTTGCCATATCTTTTTTTAAAAAAAAGTTTCACAGGTAGGACATCATTTGTCCTACCCGCCATGATAGGCTCACTTCAGAAGAAAACACAACCCAACATTTTATCTGGAGGAAAACAATGTCTTACAAAAATCATGGTTTCAAACACGGATTTCTCACCGCCCTCAACCGGTGTGTCGCAACCTCTTTCTTCACTGCGCCGCAGGGGACAGGGCAAGACGAAAAAAAATCCCCGCTCTGCGAAATAGCCCCCAGAATGCCGAGAAACCTGGCCCAGGAAAAATATCTCGCCATCCCCACCTTTATCCGGCAAGGCAAAATCCTGGGCCTGTAAAAATGGGGCCGAGACCATCCGGCCTGCTCATTTTGCCTTGGACGTGGACGCAACCTTCTTGCTCCCCACTGGGCCTTGGCGTATATTGATCGGAGTGGAGCCATTCATCTGCCCTGAAATCATAACGCCCAATGCCGTCAGGTCGCGCGCCATCATGATCAAGAAGGTCCCCCTCGAAGAAGTCCAGCCCGGTATGCATATCGAGCGTTTTGATTGCAGCTGGCTGCACCACCCCTTTATCTTCAACAGCAAAAGGGTCAAGAGCCATGGCGAGATAGAACGCCTCAAAACCTGGGGCGTCACCCACGTTTACATCGAAATCGGCCACAACCCTGATCCCGCCCCAGTCAGACTGGAAAGGCCCCCGCCGCCCGTGGAATTCGAGCGCATTGTCACCCCGCAAACAGCGCGGGTTGACCGCGAACTCAAGCATATCCCGATCCGCCATGAGCTTGTCCGGGCCGAAAAAGTACGGCAGCGTGCCAGCCAGGCCGCGCAAAACATCCTTGCCGCCGTGCAGACCGGGAAAAAGATCCAGACCAGGGAGGCCAAAACGGCGGTGGGTGAGCTGGACAATTCCATCTGTCACAACAAGGACGCGCTCTTTCTGCTCATGCGATTGCGCAAGAAGGATGAATACACCTTCGACCATTCGGTGAGCGTGGGCGTATTGCTCCTGGCTTTCTGCCGAGCCATGGGCTTTGACCAAGAGACCACTCGGGCCATCGGCCTTGGCGGACTGTTGCATGACGTGGGCAAGATGGCCGTGCCCCTCGCCATCCTCAATAAACCAAGCGCCCTCAACGATGACGAATTTAAAAAAATCCAGCAGCATGTCATCCATTGCCAAGAAATTCTGGCCAGCAGCCACAACATTCCCGTGCCTGCGGCCCAAATAGCCATGGAACACCATGAACGGTTCGACGGCACCGGCTATCCCCACGGCCTTGCCGCTGACGCCATCAGCCTGGGCGGACAGATGGCCTCCATTGCCGATGTCTTCGACGCCCTGACCTCGGATCGCTGTTACCGCAACGGCATCGACCAGGTCGAGGTGCTGCGCAAACTCTATGGCTGGAGCCGCAGCCATTTCAACGAAGGGCTGGTGCACCGCTTTATCCGCTGCATCGGCGTCTATCCGGCCGGCACCCTGGTTCAGCTGGAAAGCGGCATGCTCGGAGTGGTGGTGGAATCAACCGACAACCTGCTGCGCCCCGTGGTTCGCCTCATTTATGACACCAAGCACGACTGGGCGGTGAGCCAGAAAGACATCGATCTCTCCAAGCCCAATGGCAAGGGCGGCGGCGACCGCATCATCAGCTATGAATCCGCCAAACGCTGGCGGATCAACCCTCTCAAGGTCCTCGGCATCACCTGATCTCCCAAGGCAATACCGACCTTCCCCCATTGCAATTTACCGACTTCCCCCCATATATTTCTCAGGCCGGCTCGGGTACAGTGCCAGAAAATTTGGTTCAAACGCTCTGGCATCAGCAAAAAAAGAGAGATCATATGGCCCATTGCAATTTTACAAAAGAGTGCGTTTTTTTCGCCATGCGCGACGAGGGCAAGGAGATGCTCGAATATTTGGCAGACCGCTATTGCGCTGGGGACTTTAACGCTTGCGCCCGCTACAAAACGGCGCTGGATGTGGGACAGGAATTGGTGCCGGACGATCTGTTCCCAAACGAAAATGATTTTCTCAGCTTGTTTTCCTGGTCCATAAACTCGGTCATTAAGCGCTGCGGCACTGCCCACCCTGACTGGCAGCCAACTTCGGCGCCAAAAAAGACTGTAGCATCATACGATCACCTTCCTCCAACCCATCAAACTCGCAGCCGACACTGACATTGCTCACCATCGGGTGGTCCAGCACCCAGCGCACCGTGAGCGGTATGGCTCTGTCGCAAAAGACCTCATCCCCGATGCTGAGCCGGGCAAGAACGAGCTGACTGCCAAGTTCCAGGGAATTCCACTCCTCCCGTTTCACGGTGAAATGCACTCCCCCAAGGCTCAAATCAAGAACCAAGGCGGAAAAAGAGAACCGTCCAAAATCAGGGAAAACAAAAACCCCGCAGATATTTTCTCCCGGCGCAAAATACACCCGCGCTTCTTTTCTTTTCTCGTGAAACCCGCCCGTCATCATCTACCCCCTTGTCGCTTAGGCAATCCAGCCACCCCTGGCCATGCTTGCCGAATTATCCCCCCTTGCTTCCATTTTTATATCTGGGGATATTTCTTTTAGCAAGCTCTACCTCACACCCCATGGTCTTAAGAATTGACAAAGATGGAGCCCACGGCTATCTGTTATTCATAATCATCCCGTGAACACTGACGAGGAATCCCATGCCCATCACCGTTGAAAAGCTTTCCCAAAAAAAACGCGAGGCCCTGCGCCTTGACGCATGGCCGATCTGGCAGTGCGAGCCCTCGGCCTTTCCCTGGCATTACGACCAGGAAGAATCCTGCTATATTCTTGATGGCGAGATCACCGTGACCACTGCGGAGCAAACCGTGCATATCGTGCCCGGCGATTACGTGACCTTCCCCAAGGGGTTGGATTGCCAGTGGCAGGTGCATACCGCAGTGCGCAAGCATTACCTGTTCCGCTGAAACGGACTTCCCCGTGACCGATCCTGCCGCCATCGCCCGCCAGTTCGCCTTCCCAGGCGAGATCCTCTCCGTGGATGAGTACGGGAGCGGCAACGTCAACGACACCTATCTGGTCCGGGTCGCAGGCGGCCAGGGCACCGAAAATTTTATCCTGCAACGCCTCAGCCCCGCAGTGTTCCCAAAGCCAGAACAGATCATGCACAACCTGCGGGTTCTCGACGGCCACGTTCGCCCCAAACTGCTGGCACACCCGAACCAGCGCTGGGAGCTGCCAAGCATCATCCCCAGCCTAAGCGGCGCGGATTATTACCGGGATGAAAACGGGGCTGTCTGGCGGACCCAAACCTTTATCGCCGACACCGAGACTTTCGACGCTATCACAAGTGAGGCCCAGGCCCAAGAGGCGGGCCGGGCGCTGGGATTTTTCCATGCCCTGATCCATGACCTGCCCGCGCATCTGCTGCACGACACCCTACCCGGCTTCCACGTCACCCCCGGATATCTGGTCCAATATGCCGCGCTGATCACAGCGCCGCCCCGACCCGATTCTTCGCCGGAGGCGCTTTTCTGCCAGCAGTTCATCGCCGCGCGAAAAGAGTTGGCCGAGGTACTCGAAGCCGCACGCCTGCGGGGAGAACTGCACCCCTGCCCCATCCATGGCGACCCCAAGTTGACCAACATCCTCTTTAGCCGCGATACCGGCCAGGCAATCAGCCTCATCGACCTGGACACCGTCAAGCCCGGCCTGCTCCACTACGACATCGGCGACTGCCTCCGCTCCTGCTGCAATGCGGCCGGAGAAGACGCGCCCCTAGCCGAGGTCTCGTTCAATCTTGTCTACTGCACCGCCATCCTGCGGGGATATCTGCCCCAGGTCGCCTCATTCTTTTCCGCTGCCGATTATCGCTACATCTACGACGCTGTCCGGCTCATCGCCTTTGAACTGGGCCTGCGCTTTTTCAGCGACCATCTGGCTGGGGATGTCTACTTCCGCATCAGAAGACCGGGACAGAACCTGCACCGGGCCTCTGTTCAGTTCACCCTCTGCCAGAGCATCGAGGCACAGAAAACCGCAATCAAAAACATCGTTCGGGATTGCCAAAAACCATGACCACTTTTAGGCTGCATCCTTTCCCCGGCCAGGATTCCGGCGGCGTGAACATCCAGGGCACCATCGCGCGCACGGACCAGGCCATGGCGCTCTCTTTTCTCCTGCAAGGGAATCTAGACGATCTCGTCCTCCCGGCCGCTACTGAGTGGACACGGTGCGACAACCTGTGGCAATCCACCTGTCTGGAGCTGTTCTGGGCTGAAGAAGGAGAAAAAAACTACTGGGAATTGAACCTTGCCCCGACCGGGGCCTGGAATATCTACGCCTTTACCGATTACCGCACAGGCATGCGCCAGGAAGACCGGATTGCCGCGCCGTTTGTCACAATAAACCGCACGGCGGACAGCTTCTCCTTAACCACCGAACTGGAGATCGGCAAGCTCCATGCAGACAACGCCCCCCTCCGGGTTGGGGTCAGCGCCGTTCTCCAGCATCGGGATACCCGGCTGAGCTACTGGGCCCTTGCCCACCCGGAAGAGAGGCCCGATTTCCACGCGCCCCAGACCTTTCTCCTCCGGCTGTAATCCCCTCGACGTGGCGGTGCGGGCATCCCCGCAAAAAACTTGCCATGCCCCCGGCCAATCTATATCCTAATCTGAACAGCGAAGCAATTTCAGCCAGGAGCAGACAGCCCCAGTGCATAAAGAGATTCCGCAAACCATCGGCCGCTACCGCATTATCCGGCAAATCGGGATGGGCGCCATGGGCGAGGTCTACCTTGCCCAGGACGAACTCATCCACCGCAAGGTCGCCATCAAGAGCCTGCGGCTCGACCGCTTCACAAACGAACACAACCGGCAGAAGGCCATCGAATCCCTTCTGCACGAAGCCCGCATTGTCGGCAACCTGAACCACAGCCACATCACCGCGATTTACGATATCGGGGAGCAGGACGGCGCGACCTATATTGTCATGGAATATGTCGATGGCAAAAATATCAAGGAACTCATCGACAGCAACGCCGCCTTCTCCATCGAAGAAAAACTCAGCCTCATCGCCATGGTGGCCCGCGCCCTGCATTTTGCCCACAAGCGCGGCATCCTCCACCGGGATATCAAGCCGGCCAACATCATGATCGTAAATCAAAGCCTGCTCCCCAAGATCACCGACTTTGGGATTGCCCGGGTGGTGGACACCTCTTCCTTCGACAGTATCGAAAGCAGCATCGACGAAGAGGGCTTTATTCCCGGCACCCCTTTGTACATGTCGCCCGAACAGCTTCGCGGCGAGGAGCTGGACCGGCGTAGCGACATATTTTCCCTTGGGGTCCTCGCCTACGAATGGCTGAGTGGAGAAAAACCCTTTGCCGGAAAAAATCTGACTGCCCGCCTGCAATCAGTGCTCAAAGACAACCCGAAACCGCTCCGCGATCTTCCCGGCATCGACCCCGCGATCAACAGCATCATCATGCGAGCCCTGGCCAAGCCCTTGGCCGAACGGTATCAGAGCGCCGATGAGTTTGGCGACGGCCTGGAACTCTATCTCAACTCCCTAGAGAAGAAAAAAGACGAAGAAAAACGGGGACTTTCCTTTGATAAAAAGGAGATCATCGAACGTTTTCGGCACCGCTACCTCTTTTTTGCCGACTTCAGCGAAGAGGAGCTGTACGAGCTGTTCCACGCCTCCAGAAAGGAGGAGTTTGCCATGGGGGACTACCTGATCCGCGAAGGCACCTCGGGCACCAAGATGTACATGATCATTTCCGGCGCGGTTATTGTGCTCACCGAAACCCTAGGAAAGCGGGTGGAGCTTGAAACCCTGCGGGATGGCAGTTGTGTAGGGGAGATGTCGATGATCGACCACATGCCGCGCTCCGCCTCGGTGGTGGCGTTCAAGAAAACCGTGGCCCTGGTCCTGAATGAAACGGTGCTCCGCCACACCAACCCGAAGCTCTGCCTCAAGCTCTACCGGAACCTGGCCACCACCCTGTCCGAACGGCTACGGTCCAGCGAAGCCAGGTATCTGACCCTGCTGGCTACGCATCATGCTTGGGGGGATAAAAATTGCATGGAGCCTAATGGGTTCGAGGCAGGGTTGGACTCCTAAAAAAATAAATCTGGCCCCTTTTTTATTCTCTCTCAAAAAAACTTCCTGGAAACCACCTTTTTCCGTTGCCGCCAGCCTGCCCCTTGACAGCATCCCACAAAAATTCTACACTAATTACATCGATCCACAAAAAGGAGAATACAACAATGCAGGCGACCATCTCAAGTAAATATCAGGTAGTCATCCCCAAGCCGGTCAGAGAGCATCTGCACCTCAAACCGCAACAAAAGGTTACAATCCTGGAAAAGGACAGAATGCTCATTCTCGTGCCCCAGGTCTCTCTCGATGAGTTGCGCGGCATCGCCGCCGGCGCGGCAATCGATGGTTACCGGGAAAAAAAGGACCGCTTCTGATGATCATCGTCGACTCCTGCGGCTGGCTGGAGTGGTTCACCGACGGCGCGCTGGCCGACAGCTACAAACAGTATCTCGCGGACTCGGACAACATCCTGGTGCCTGCCATCGTCCTCTACGAGGTCTATAAGGTTCTCAAGCGGGAGGCCGGGGAAGAAAAAGCGCTGCTCGCCGCCGGGTACATGCGAAGCTCCCGGCTGATTCCGTTTGATGATACGCTTGCGCTCGCTGCTGCGGATATCGCTCTGCAAAAAAACCTCGCCATGGCCGATGCCATCATTGTGGCGGTATCCAAAGCGCATAATTGCAGGATCATCTCGTCGGATGCCGACCTGAAAGATCTCGACAACGTGGACTATATCCAGAAAACATAAAACACCGCTCTGCCCTCTCATCCCCCCCCGGCCCACAAATATTACAGAGCGAGATACATCTGAATTCCGGGGACATCCATGCCCCTGCCATTTTTATTTCGGAAAATAGTTAGCCCCATCAATAATTGAGTAAGGTGTCCCCCGAACTCGTCAGGTGTCCCCCGAACTCGTCGGGAATTGAACCTTGCCCCGAACGGGGCATGGAATGTCTACGCCTTTACTGATTACCGGACAGGCATGCGCCAGGAAGAGCGGATTGCGGAGCCGCGTATCAAAACAGAGCACACGGCGGAGAGCTTCTCCCTAACCGCCGAACTGGAGATTGGCAATCTCCATCCAAACTCTGCCCCCCTACGGGTTGGGGTCAGCGGAGTTCTCAAGCATCGGGATTCCCGGTTGAGCTACTGGGCCCTTGCCCACCAGGAAGAGAGGCCCAACTTCCACGCGCCCCGAACCTTTCTCCTCCGGGTGTAATCCTCTCCATAGCCGCCCCGAGCTTTTGAGAACACCGACGACGACACCATCACAACGCCCCAAATGCGCCTTGCCGCCCTAAAAAATGAACCAACCGACGCCTTCCGACACGAAAATAGACTGGAACCGCTCCTCGACTGCCCCCGGCAATCTTTTGCAGGCTGCCTTTTCCCTTGTTCTTTCCACAAACCTGATTACATTCATTCACATGACCGCTCACATGCACGCCTAAACATCCCCCGACCGTCGCATCCTTTCCGGCATGAAGAATTTCCGGCCGCGACAATGCGGCGACGCTCCTCCTGCCGCCGGACAGGCAGGTAAAGCCAACAACCAGGACATGCCCAACACATGATCCAACAAATTCTTTCCATTTCCATGGTCGTTGTCGGCATCATCCTGCTGATCAGCGCCCTACATCCATTGCACCTGATCCGTCGTTTCGACAAGGAAAACCGCGCCGGCTGGAGCATCCTGTTCGTTCTTATCCATTTTTTCGTCCTCGGCTACGCCACCTTCTGCTACTTCCTCTTCCAGCCCAAAATCACCTTCGGCGATTTTATCGTCGCCCTCATCCTTTTCGGCGGCAGTATCTTTGTGGTTATCGTTGTCCGCCTGAGCCAATCCACCATTGACAATATTAAAAGGATCGCAGCCCTGGAACGACACAACGCCCTCCATGACGACCTCACCGGCCTGCCCAACAGAGCCCTTCTGCTTGAACGCATCAACCAGTTGATCCTGCATGCCAAACGAGACTTGCAGCCACTGGCGATTCTGGTCATGGATCTGAACCGCTTCAAGGAAATAAACGACGCGCTGGGCCATCACTACGGCGATTTCCTACTGCAAAAGGTAGCGGAACGGCTGCAAGAGGTCATCCGCGAGTCCGACACCCTGGCCCGATTAGGCGGGGACGAATTTTCCGTGGCCTTGGCCACGAATGCGGAACAGGCCACGGTCGTTTCCAAAAAAATTTCCGAGGCCCTGCAACAGCCGTTCATCATTGAAGGACACAGCCTCAACATCGGCATCAGTATCGGTATCGCCATCTATCCGACACATGGAAACGATTGCGACACCCTGCTCCAGCACGCCGATGTTGCCATGTATTCTGCCAAAAAAACCGAAACCCACTATGCGCTTTACAACGTTTCCCAGGACCAGTTCACCCTCAACCGCTTGATGCTGCTGACCGATCTCCGCGAAGCGATCCGGAAGAAAGAATCCCTGTCTCTCCATTTTCAACCCAAGATCCACCTCAAGAAGAACCGAATTCACGGGGTGGAAGCGTTACTCCGCTGGAACCATCCGGAACTGGGCATGATCCCGCCGGACCAGTTCATTCCTCTGACGGAACAGGCCGGCATCATTCGCTCCTTGAGCAATTGGGTTCTCCGTGCCGCGCTGGCGCAGCAGGCGGCATGGCGCGAGGCGGGACTCGATCTGTCCGTTTCCGTCAACCTCTCGATCAAGGATCTACAGGATCTCTCCGTTCCGTTAATGATCAAGGATTTGCTCAAAGAATATCAACTGGAGCCGTCCACTCTGATGCTGGAAATCACCGAAACCAGCATGATGCTCGACCCGGATCGGACCTACGAAGTTATCTCCAACCTCCACGCCCTTGGCGTGCAGCTGTCCATTGATGATTTCGGCACCGGCTATTCATCACTGGCCTACCTCAAGCAGCTGCCCGCCGAAGAGTTGAAAATCGACAAATCATTTGTCAGAAACATGCTCATCGACGATAACGACGAAGTCATTGTCCGGGCCACCATCGATCTGGCAAAAAACCTGGGTCTTGCAGTAATTGCCGAAGGCGTCGAATCGATGGAGATATTGACGCGACTTAAGGAACTGAATTGCGACCTGGCGCAGGGGTATTATATCTGCAAGCCGCTGCCGGCAAAAGAACTTGAAGAATGGCTGAGGACTTCCCCCTACGCGGCCCCAGCCTCTCCGTGACTACAGGAACCTAGGATGTTTGCGCTTTTGCGGATTACCAAAATAGACCGCAGGGCAAACAGCTTCTTGGTAAACGCCGAACCGGAGATTGGCATTCTCCATGCAAACCACACGCCCCGTGTCTTTCTTCTCCGGGGGTGATCCCGCCCGGCGTCAATACATCTCATACTTTGCCAACACCCCATCCAAGCCGCCGTTACTCAGCGGCTTCTTCCAAGCAGGCTTGAGGCCGATCTTCTTCACCAGCTCCCGGTCACCGAAATAAAGATACGCCGTTGAGCCGGTGCATTTATGTTTGAGAAAACTGCCCAACTCTCCCACCAGGGCGGCGGCCTCCTCCTGGGCGCCCAGCCGAACCCCGTAAGGCGGGTTGGAGACGATGACCGCATTGCTGATCGGCTCAAGTGCCTGGAAATGGCTGGAGTAGACCTCCACGTTGTTGCCAGAGGGCAGCTGGCCAAGGTTGATCCGCGCCGCCTTCACCGCCAGTTTTGCGGCGTCGCTGCCCGCGATCAGCCCCTCGGGCAGGTCGCGAATCTGCGCATCCGCCTCGGCTTTCACCCGTTGCCAGGTCTCGGGCGCAAAGTCGGGAAAGCGCATGAAGCCAAAGCTCTCCCGCAGATACGAAGCGGGAATCCGGCAATACCGCATCAGGGCCTCGCAGAGCAGGGTGCCTGAACCGCACATCGGGTCGATCAGCGTGCGCTCGCCGTCCCACTCCGTCAGGTCGATGATTGATGCGGCCAGGGATTCCTGGATGGGCGCTTCCACCGACTCCTGCCGGTAGCCCCGCCGGTGCAGGGAAGCGCCCGAGGCGTCGAGGCTGATCACCGCCGTGTTTTTATGGATATGGAGGTTGAAGACCAGGTCGGGGTTGCGCTTGTCCACGTTGGGCCGGGAGCCAAATTTTTCCTGGAACTGATCGACGATGGCATCCTTGAGGCAGAGCGAGGCGTACTGGGAATGGGTGATCAGGCTGTCGCTCACCGTAGCGGTAATGACAAAGGTCTGATCCAGGCCGAAAATCTCGAACCAGGGGATGGTCAGCGCGGTCTTGTAGAGATACTTGGTGCTGTGGCAGTCGAAATGGAGGAGCGGGGCCAGCACGCGGGTGCAGAGCCGGGTCTGGTAGACGATCCGGTACAGGGCCTCGGGAGTGGCGGTGAAATACACGCCCCGATACACCGGGTTGATCTGGGTCGCGCCTAAGGCCGCAAGCTCGCGCTCGGCAAGGGGTTCGACATTCTCCGCCACCTGGGCGAAGTAGCTGTTGTTTTTCTGATAGACAAAGGATTCCAACACCATGACCTCACGCAGCGATTATTGATTGGGGGCAGACAAAAATCCAGCCTCCCCATGAACCTGCCGATGGTACACCGAAAACCGCCCCAGCGCCAGGGGCAAGGCAAATCCCCGCCCAGTTTCCAGGCCTTACCCGCCTTTGCCTGCTTTCTTTTCTTGCAATCCCGAGGAAGACCGGGTACCTCTTGCTGCGGAAAACCAGTTGCTTACCATCCGTTTTTTTGGGGAGAAACCACCATGGAATTCGAATCATTTGAACAGGCGCTGCATCTCTGCATAACCACCACCCCCGGCAGCGACGAGCATGAGGCAGCCTTGATCTACTGCCTGGAAAACGCCCCACCCGAACTCAAGGACAAGATCGCCGACGGCCTGGCGCATTTCCACAAGAAGGACACGCAGGGTTCTGGCTGCGGATGCGGCTGCAATCACGACCACAGTCACGATTGAAACTGCACCGCACAGAGGGACACCCCCTCGCTATTTCATAACTGATCACTAGGGGGTAGACGCCCCCCAGACTAAGCGATCACAGGGTGCCGCAGATGCGCGGAAGAGGTCTGCGAAGTGTGCTATTGCACATGAGCAGGCCGATGACAACGCAGATGCGGCGCCAGGTCGCTTACGTTATTTCTTCTGAAAAAGCGGGACAAACTCGCCGTAGCCTTCCTTTTCCAGGTCTGCCACGGGAATAAACCGCAGGGCTGCGGAATTGAGACAGTAGCGCAATCCCGTGGGCTGCGGGCCATCGTTAAAGACATGCCCCAGATGTGAATTGGCTTCCCGGCTGCGCACCTCGGTTCGCTTGCTGAAAAGCCTCCGGTCTTCACGCTCAACGATTCTTTCCGGGGACAACGGCTTGCTGAAGCTCGGCCAGCCCGTGCCCGAGTCAAATTTATCCAGCGAGCTGAACAAGGGCTCGCCGGAGACAACATCCACATAAATCCCGGCCCGCTTGTTATCCGCGAATTCGTTGCGGAAAGGCGGTTCGGTGCCTTCCTCCTGGGTAACCTGATACTGCAAGAGGGTAAGCCGCTTGCGCAATTCGGCCTCGCTCCATTTCTTGGCCGCCCGGCTCTCCTGCCCCCAAATCTTCTCCAGAAATTGATCCCTGCCGGAGCCGCCACGGTAGATGCGGTAGCGGATGGGGTTCTTCTTGTAATAATCCTGGTGGTACTCTTCTGCCGGATAAAACGCAGTGGCCGGGATGATCGGCGTCACGATGGGCTTGGCAAAAACCTTGCGCGCGTCCAGCTCGTTTTTGGATTTTTCCGCCAGCTGCCTCTGCTCCTCGTCCAGATAATAAATCCCCGAGATGTAGGCGTGGCCCCGGTCGACAAACTGGCCGCCGCTGTCGGTGGGATCGATCTGCCGCCAGAAGACATCGAGCAGTTTCGTGTAGCTGACTTTTGTTGGATCATAGGCGATCTCAACCGCTTCAATATGCCCGCCAGCGCCATAGTTCTCGTAGGTGGGTTTTTCCGTTTTCCCCCCGATATAGCCGGAGGTAACAGAAACTACGCCATCCAACTGCTCAAAGGGCTTTTCCATGCACCAGAAACACCCCCCGGCAAAGATCGCCTTTTTCCGCTTCTCCGCCGCCCCGGCCCCTGGCACGCTCAGCAGGCTCACCACGGCAACGCCCAACAGAATAAGGCCCGCGTTCGCCACTATCTGCCCGATCATTTTCATGGCAATCACCTCTCTGGTTATTTTTTAGCTTTACCAGACAATAAGCACGCGCCGAAAAAAACCAATCAGAAAAAAGCCGGCAGCACTGTCTCCTCGGCCAGGAAAGCATCCAGCTCCTCCTGGTGGTAAAAAGCCCGTTCAAAAAAAAGCCCTTGGCTCGGCGCGGTGTATTCTTTCAGCACCACCGGCGTCTCAAGAAAATGGCGGACCTCGGCCACGGTGAGCGGCCCCTTGCCAACCTCGGCCAGCACCCCGACAATGCGGCGCACCATCTTCCAAAGAAAATGCGAACCCACGATGCGAAAGAGGATAAGATCCTCGGTTTCCGCGATTTGGGCCTTGTGAACCATGACCAACGGCGATTTCTTCTTGATCACCTGTAGGTCGGTGAATGAGGTGAAGTCGTGCATCCCCACCAGGGTTGACGCCGCTTCCTGCATGAACCCGGCGTGGAGCTGATCCGGGATCTGCCAAACAAAATTCCGGCCAAGGGCGGTCTTGCGTTTGGCAATCTGGTAGAGATAACTGCGGCCGATGCAGTTATGGCGGGCGTGAAAATGGGCACCTGCCCTTTTGCACTCTATAATGGCGATATCCTTGGGCAGGAGTTCATTGAGGCGCTCCCCGATCTCCTTGGGGCTGTGCTCGGTATGCGCCTCCAGATGGGCGACAAACCGCAGGCCATGCACCCCGGTATCGGTGCGGCCGCTGCCCTGCACATCCACCTGCTCACCGAAAATTTCGGCTGCCGCCTTGAGCAGACTGCCCTGAATACTTTTGGCGTCATCCTGTTTCTGCCAGCCGCTGTACCGGCCTCCGTCAAACTCCAGGGCCAACTTGAATCGTTTTGGGTGTTCGTTCATGGTGATGGTTTCCTTAACATAGGTTCATCCGGAAATTCCGGGGAAGGGAGCGATAGTTTCTCTTCGGTTCTCTTTTTCTTCTTTTGCGTGCCCAAAAGAAGAAACAAGAAAAGGCACCCCAGCCAGTCCTGGCCCTGCGGGCTTCCCTTACTTCTCGACGAGGGCGGGACGCTAAAAAACTCGGGCTTCGCCCTCAAACAGTTTTAGCGTCTTTTTCCGCCCCCGTCTGCGAGGCGCGGCAGGACAAATGGGGGAGGGAAGAGAATTCCCATTGGCACGCC
>CAYTVV010000013.1:0-45678 GCA_964441875.1 uncultured Desulfurivibrio sp. | reverse complement strand
GGAAGGACCATGCCATCAACATCATCGACACCCCCGGCCATGTGGATTTCACCATTGAGGTTGAGCGGGCCCTGCGCGTGCTCGACGGCGCGGTGCTGATTCTCTGCTCCGTCGGCGGCGTCCAGTCCCAGTCCATCACGGTGAACCGGCAGATGACCCGCTACCGGGTTCCCCGCGTGGCTTTCATCAATAAATGCGACCGTACCGGCGCCAATCCGGACAAGGTCATCAAGCAGCTCCGCGAAAAGCTGGCCTTAAATGCCGTGCCCATCCAGGTACCCATGGGCCTTGAGGGCGACATGCAGGGGCTCATCGATCTGGTCCGGATGAAGGCCATCTATTTTGATGGAGAAAACGGCGACAAGATTCGCGAAGAGGAGATCCCTGCCCAGTACAAAGAAGACTGCGACATCAAGCGGGAAGAGATGCTGGACGCGGTTTCCATGTTCTCCGACGAATTGATGGAGGCCGTGCTGGAAGGCACGCCCACCGAGGAAATGATCATGGCCGCGATCCGCACGGGCACGCTGTCCATGGAGTTCACCCCGGTTATGATGGGCACCGCCTACAAGAACAAAGGGGTGCAGCTTTTGCTGGACGCGGTAGTCTCCTACCTGCCCTGCCCAACCGATGTTGACAACTTCGCCCTGGATTTGGATCATGAGGAGGCCGAGGTCAAGGTCAGCAACAATTCAAGCGACCCCTTGCTGGCCCTGGCCTTCAAGCTTGAGGATGGCCGGTACGGCCAGCTGACCTATGTCCGCACCTACCAGGGTACCCTGAAGAAAGGCGATTCCATCGTCAATGTCCGCACCGGCAAGAAGGCCAAGGTTGGCCGGTTGGTGCGGATGCATTCCGACGACATGGAGGAGATCGACGAAGCCGGCTCCGGCGATATCGTGGCCCTGTTCGGCATTGATTGCGCCTCCGGCGACACCTTCACCAGCGGCTCGGATTACAACTTCTCCATGACCTCCATGCATGTGCCGGCCCCGGTAATTTCGCTCTCCATCACCCCGGTGGACAACAAGGCCCAGGACAACATGTCCAAGGCCCTGAACCGCTTTACCAAGGAAGACCCCACCTTCAAGACCTTTGTTGACCCGGAGACCATGGAAACCATCATCTCCGGCATGGGCGAGCTGCATCTCGACGTCTACGTCGAGCGAATGAAGCGCGAATACAAGGCCGAGGTAACGGTGGGCGCCCCCCAGGTTGCCTACCGCGAGACCATCACCCAGAAGGCCGAGTTCAACTACACCCACAAGAAGCAGACCGGCGGCTCCGGCCAGTTCGGCCGCGTTGCCGGCTTCATCGAGCCCATGGAAGAGGGCGAATATGAATTTGTCGACAAGATTGTCGGCGGTTCAGTGCCCCGTGAGTATATCCCCTCCTGCGACAAGGGCTTCCAGAAATGCCTGGACAAGGGCGCTCTCGTCGGCGCCCATGTCACCGGGGTGCGCTGCACCATCACGGATGGCGCTTCCCATGCCGTGGACTCTTCGGATATCGCCTTCCAGCTCGCCGCCATCGGCGGGTTCAAGGAGGCATACGGCAAGGCCAAGCCGATGATCATGGAACCGATCATGAAGGTCGCAGCCGAGGGTCCCTCCGAGTTCCAGGGCTCGATCATGGGCAGCCTGAACCAGCGGCGCGGCATCATCATCGGCACCAACGAGGAAGACGCGTACACGGTCATCGAGGCCGAGGTTCCGCTTTCCGAGATGTTCGGCTATTCAACCGATCTTCGCTCCTTGACCCAGGGCAAGGCAGAGTTTACCATGGAATTTGCCGCCTACCGCCAGGTACCCAAGAGCGTTGCCGAAGAGTTGATCGCCAAGGCCCTGAAAAATAAAAAACAGTAACTGTTCCGGTGGATAGACTGAGGGTTGCAGGTTTTTTTCGTACACTTCAGTCTAAATAACCAAGTCGTTACGACAAAAATAGGATACCGCCATGCTGAAAAAAGACCTGATTGAAAAGAACCCCATCCGCCACCTGAAGGGTGAAAGCGACGCCAAGGAATCCAGCCGGATGGGGTTGGTCATGGCGCGGGCCGGCGTGGGCAAAACCGCGCTGCTGGTGCAGATCGCCCTGGACAGCCTGATGAACGACAAGCAGGTTGTCCATGTCAGCGTAGGCCAGAGCCTGGATAAGACCAAGCTCTGGTACGACGACATGTTCAAGGATATCGCCGAGGGCAGCAAGCTTGAGAATGCCGGGGAAATCCACGACACGATCATGCGCAACCGGATGATCATCACCTTCAACGAGTCCAAGTTCAGCCTGGCCAAATTGGAAGAGCGGCTGCATGACCTTATGCAGCAGAACGTCATCAAGCCGAGCTGCATGGTGGTTGACGGCTTTGATTTTGTCAAAACCGACCGCGCAGTATTGGAAGGGATGCGGGAAATGGCCAAGGCCATGGACCTCCAGCTCTGGTTTTCCGCCGTATGCAGCGATGGGGCGGACAGCCAGGGTGCAACCGGAGTGCCTGCCCCCTGTAAGGGCATGGAGGATCTTTTCAACACCGTTGTCCTCCTCCAGCCCGTCCCGCAAAGCGACTGCATCGACCTGAAGATCATCAAGGGCTCCGCGGCGGTGAGCAAATGCGGCAAGCTCCTCAAGCTTGATCCCAGAACCTTCATGATCAGGGAAGACTGCAAGTAAGCGTTTGCAGCAGCAGTATGGGATGGATCTCCACAAGGTGGACGGCGCAAGCTGTCCGCCTTTTTTATTGTTGAAATCGCAACAAGCCGCGATTACAACGGTTATTGCTTCGCAACTCTTTAATTTTGGATTACGGACCTGCGGCCTTTTTCCCTTTTGGCGAGTTCATCTTTATTGACCTTTTCCCGGAGAAACGGCTACTCTTGCCAGAAAACAGCCACTTATTCAGGACAGATGACACCCCATGAAATTCAGACCATGCATTGACCTCCACCAGGGCCGGGTAAAGCAGATTGTCGGCTCCAGCCTCTCCGATGTCCAGCAGGGGAGCCTGACCACCAACTTTGCCTCGGACCAGCCGGCCTCCCATTATGCCGAAATGTACAAGGCAGACCGGCTGTTCGGCGGCCATGTGATCATGTTGGGTCCGGGCAACGAAGCTGCGGCCACCGAGGCCTTGCAGGCCTTTCCCGGCGGGTTGCAGCTGGGCGGCGGCATCACGGCGGACAATGCCGCCCATTGGCTGGACCAGGGGGCAAGCGCGGTGATTGTCACCTCGGCGGTGTTCAAGGACGGGGTGGTGCATGCAGACCGGCTTCATGAGCTGGTCCGGGCCGTAGGCAAGGAGAGGCTGGTCCTTGATTTGAGCTGCCGGAAAAGGGAGGATGCCTATTATATCGTCACCGACCGCTGGCAGAATTTCACCCAGGTGACGGTTTCCGAGGA
Source organism: uncultured Desulfurivibrio sp. (assembly GCA_964441875.1). Lineage (GTDB taxonomy): Bacteria > Desulfobacterota > Desulfobulbia > Desulfobulbales > Desulfurivibrionaceae > Thiovibrio. The sequence continues at coordinate 42,282 of CAYTVV010000013.1, read as the reverse complement.
GTCCCTCGGGTATTTTGCCGACCACTGCTGTGAGTTCCTGATCCACGCCGTTGACGTGGAGGGCAAATGCGCCGGCATTGAAGAGGAACTCACCGCGCTGCTCGGCCGCTTCAGCCCCATCCCCACCACCTATGCGGGTGGAGTGAAGAATCTTGCCGATCTCTATCGGGTCAAGGAGTTGGGGCGCAACCGCCTGGACGCCACCATCGGCAGCGCCTTGGATATCTTCGGCGGGACCGGGGTCACCTATGCCGAGGCGGTGGCCTTTAACAGACAGGAAGGGTGCTGATCGTGGACCAGAACGCCGATACTGCCAGGGAACCTCTGGAAGATGGTGAAACCGAACGCCTGACCCTCCAGGTGGACTGCGATCTTTTCCGAGCGTTTCAACGCTGCGTCTGGATCATTGTCAATGAAACCGGTCGGCCCCAAGTTGAGATCATGAACGAAATGGTTCACGATTTTCTGATAAAACACGATTGTTGATCCTCCCCTCCTTGACCGCACGGTAAGCCTCAGCTACTATGGTCTAACCGTAAGCGATCAGAGGGCGGCGCATCTGCTTTGTCATCGGCCTGTCCGCATACCTGAAGTATAGCGAACCGGCCTCTTTCGCGCATCTGCACCGCCCTCTGATCGCTTACAGATTATGGATGCAGGTTTTACGCCGTAATCACTTACATCTAAAACGAGAACAACAGGTTCTGCCGATGCCCGGGGATCCCCTGACCAACGAACAGCGTTTCGCGCTGATCCAGAAATATATCGAACGGATGCCGAGCCTGTCCACCACGGTGACCAAGGTGTTGGAGGTCTGCAATACCCCCAGCACCTCGGCCAACGACCTGAACCGGGTCATCGCCCTGGACCCGGTCCTGACCGGACAGGTGCTCAAGCTCATCAACTCGGCCTATTATTCCCTGCCCAATCAGATCAATTCCCTCACCCGGGCGATCATTATGCTCGGGATCAACACCGTGAAAAACCTGGCTCTGAGTACTGCGGTCTTGGGCAGCATGGGCAAGGAAGACTCCTTTCGCTCGCTGTCCATGGATGCATTCTGGACCCACTCCCTCTGTGTGGGGGTGATGGCCAAGGCCCTGGCCGGCCTCAAAGGAATTCCCGGCATGATGCAGGAAGAATTTTTTGTTGCCGGGCTGCTCCACGATCTGGGGAAGATCCCGCTGAACAACTGTTTCGCCGAGGAGTACCGGCAGACCCTGGAGTTGGCCGCCATTGAGCAGGGGCCATTGCCGCGAGCCGAGGAGATGCTCCTGGGCTTTGACCATAGCAGGGCAGGGAAGATGATTGCCGACAAGTGGCAGCTTAACCTTGGGCTCACCGAAATGCTCCGCTTCCACCACACCCCGGAAAACGCCTCCCCAAATAACCGGCAGCTCGTTGCGGTGGTGGCCCTGGCGAACACCTACGCCAACCTCTTTGACGTCGGTTCCGCCGGAGACCGCTACCCGGACATGTCCAGGCTCAACGACCTGCTCGCCGAGGTCGGCCTGAAATGGCGTGATCTTTCCAATCTGCACCCGGTTGTGCAGCAGGAAATCGAAAAAGCCCAGATTTTCCTCCAGGTCGCCAGGGAGACATCATGAGCATCCAGATCAAATTTTGGGGGGTCCGGGGCTCCATCCCCTGTCCCGGACCAAAAACCATGAAATACGGCGGGAACACAGCCTGCATCGAGCTGCGCTTCCCAGAGGTCAACCGCCTCATCATCATCGACGCCGGTTCCGGTATTCGAGAGCTGGGCAATTTCATGATGGCCAACGATTTGAAGAAAGGCCCGATCAACACGGATATCTTCCTGACCCATACCCACTGGGATCACATCATGGGCTTTCCCTTTTTCACCCCCATCTATGTGCCGGGCAGCAGCCTCAGGGTCCATGGCCCGGTCAGTTTCGAGGGCGACACCCTGGAAAAAATCGTGGGTGGGCAGCTGACCTACCGGTATTTCCCGGTGCGCCAGGCAGAGCTTGCCGCCAAGATTGAATATCTGGATCTCAAGGAGGGGATGCGCGATCTGGGCGACGGCATTACGGTCACGGCAAAATACCTGAACCATCCCATCCTCTGCCTTGGCTACCGCTTTGCCTTTCGAGGGAAGACGATCTGCACGGCCTACGATACCGAGCCGTTCCACAATGTTTTCTGCACCGACCAGGAAGACCCCTCCTATGACGAAGGCATGGCCACCGAAGGCGAACTGGTGGCCCAGGAACAGAACGGGGTCTTAGAGCAGTTTTTTTCCGGGGCAGACCTTTTGGTGCATGACTCCCAGTACACCCATGAGGAGTACATGGGCAAATTTCTGGGCTGGGGCCATTCCTCTTTCGAACATGCCGTTGCCGCGGCCAAGCACGCCGGGGTGAAAGCCCTGGCCCTGTTTCATCATGATCCCATGCGCACCGACGACCAGATCGACGCCTTGACGGAGAAATATTGCGTTAAGCCAGGGCAGGGCACCACGGAGATCTTCTTTGCCAGGGAAGGCGTGACGCTGGAGATTTAAGGAGGCTAAAGGCTAAAATATTATAGTTCTCCGACAATAATGTCGATGGGGATTGTGACAGAATATCAAGGAGAAGCGATAACGCAGCACGACAAGGAAAAGCCACAGGCAGGGGGAGACAATGGTTATTTCCGATGAGATCAAATTTCCGCGACCGATTAGGATCGATCCGTATAGATCGGAGAAAAAGGTCGACCCCATTGACGGCCTCGCCCCGGTGGCGCGCATCGGCGCCTTCACGCGGGAATGGCAGCGCAACAGGGAGGAGCGCCGCCGACAGGAGCCATCTCTTTTTCCCTCCACCGAGGAAACCGCGGTGCGGCGCCTGGTGGAACAGGTCAACACCCACCTGGAAAATCAAAAAATCCTCATCCATCTTGTTCTGATCAAAGACGAACGCGGCTATTCCCTTGATGTCTATGACTGCACCGGCAATGAGCAATGCTCCATTATCGGCGATGTGGTCATTGATCTGAACGATCTGCCGGTTCTCCTCAAAAACCTCCAGCAGGAAGCCGGTCTTCTCCTCGACACCATCTCCTAATCCGCCCCTCTCTCCGCATATTTTTCTTATTGAAATCTGAATTGAAACATGCTACCAATGCCATTCATATTCTGAATGACCATTCAGGATTTAGGGGTTTTCCCCTAAAGAACAGGGGCTTCAAGAAGGAAAATCATGCTGTTGCAAGAACTGCTCATCGAAAATAAGGGCGAGATTCTGGATGCTTGGGTCGATCAAGTGCTGACGACCTACCCGGAGGATGGCGCTCGGATTTTCAAGAAAGAAAAGGACCAGTTTGCCAACCCGGTGGGCTATGCAGTAAAAAACAGCCTCTGGGAAGTATACGCCTTACTGTTCGAAACAAACGAAGCCGAAAAGATCGTTGCCGCCCTGGAGCAGATGGTTCAGATCCGCGCCGTGCAGACCTTTGCCCCATCCGAAGCGGTCTCCATGGCATACACCCTGAAAAAGGTGGTCCAGTCTGTGTGCCGAAAAGAAAAAGTAGCGGACCTTGACGGCTGGCAAGCGTTTGAAGAAAAGGCCGATATCCTGGCCTACACCCTGTTCGACCTGTATGCCGCCTGCCGGGAAAGGCTTTATCAGACCCGGATCGCGGAGATCAAAAGCGGAAACCACATCACCACGGACGGCGGTTGCCCTTCGAAACTGATGGATAAAATGGCCCCAAAGGCGGAACTTAAGCCGTTGCAACAAAACAATATTGTCATCTGATTGGTATATCCGGCATAAGGAGCCGTAACGAACCGATCGGAAAGCACTTGTTTCGTAACGGCTCCTAAAACCATTAACGTGTAACCATGATGCGAGGTAACAGTAAATGAGAATCCTGAGTCCATTCATCGCAGTGTTGGCGCTTATCGCGGTCGCCCTGGCGGCCGCCCTGGTGCCGGGTGGGCAGGCTTTGGTGGGGATCATCTTGCCCTATCTTGCCTTTGCCCTCTTTCTGGGAGGGTTTGCCTACCGCGTGCTGTACTGGGCAAAATCTCCGGTTCCCTTCCGGATTCCGACCACCTGTGGTCAGGCCAACTCCCTGCCCTGGATCAAGCAGAACAAGATCGACTGCCCCTCCACCAAGCTCGGGGTCATCGCCAGGATGTTCCTGGAGGTCTTCCTGTTTCGCTCCCTGTTCCGCAACACCAAGGCGGAGATGCACGAAGGCCCCAAACTGGTGTACGGCTCCAGCAAGTTTCTCTGGCTGTTCGCCATCCTGTTCCACTACTGTTTCCTGGTTATTGTGCTGAGACATATGCGGCTGTTCATGGACCCGGTTCCCGGCTTTGTAGCGGCCCTTGAGTTCGGCGACGGCTTCTTGCAGATCGGCGCGCCGGTTTTCTACCAGACCGACGCCATCTTCCTTGGCGCCATCGCCTTTTTGTTCCTCCGTCGGGTGATGCTTTCCAACATCCGTTACATCTCGCTGCCCGGCGACTACTTCCCCCTGTTCCTGATCTTCGGCATCGCCTTCACCGGCATCCTGATGCGCTACGTTTTCAGGGCCGACGTGGTCGCGATCAAGCAACTGACCCATGGCCTAGCCACCTTCTCCCCGACCATCGCCGTAGGCCAGATCGGCTCGATCTTCTTCATCCATGTCTTCCTGGTCTGCGCCCTGCTGATCTACATCCCCTTCAGCAAACTGATGCACATGGCCGGCGTCTTCATGAGCCCCACCCGGAACATGATCAACAACAGCCGGATGGTCCGGCACATCAATCCGTGGAATGATCCCAACATCAAGCCGCATTCTTACGCTGCCTACGAAGACGAGTTCAGGGAGTTCATGAAGGAAGGCGGAATACCCGTTGAGAAGGAATAAGAACAATGGCAATCATGAAAGCAGATAAACTCGGTGTAAGCGTAGCGAAGGCCCCGTCCATGATGACTGGGGCTGTTCCGAAAAACGACTGGTGGGATGTTCCGGCTAATTTCAAGCCCGGCAATTATGCCTACCCTGCCAAACAGGAAATTGTCGAATACCACAAGTTCCCCAACCCCAGGCTCTGGGACCCGGAGAGCGATGACTGGAAGCTGCCCGAGAACTGGCAGGAGATCATCCTCCAGGGGCTCAAGGAACGGCTGGACAAGTTCCGCTCGCTGAAGATCTTCATGGACTGCTGCGTACGCTGCGGCGCTTGCGCGGACAAATGCCACTTCTTCCTGGGCACCGGCGATCCCAAGAACATGCCGGTGCTCCGGGCCGAGCTTCTGCGCTCCGTATACCGGAACGACTTCACCCTGGCCGGCAAGCTTCTGGGCAAGATGGCCGGCGGCCGCGAGATGACCTTCGGGGTGCTGAAGGAATGGTTCATGTACTTCTACCAGTGCACCGAATGCCGCCGCTGCTCGGTGTTCTGCCCCTACGGCATCGATACCGCCGAGATCACCATGATGGGCCGCGAACTGCTCCATCTGGTGGGGGTCAACATCAACTGGATTCTGGAGCCAGCTGCCAACTCGAACCGCACCGGTAACCACATGGGCCTCCAGCCCCACACCTTCAAAGACAACATCGAGTATCTCTGCGACGACATCGAAGAGATCACCGGCATCCGTTGCAACCCGACCTTTAACCGCAAGGGCGCCGAGGTGCTGTTCATCACCCCTTCGGCGGATGTGTTCGCCGAACCGGGCATCTACACGGCCATGGGCTACCTGCTGCTTTTCGAGCACATCGGCTTGGATTACACCTTCAGCACCTACGCCTCGGAGGGCGGCAACTTCGGTCTCTTCACCAACAACGAGATGATGAAGAAGCTCAACGCCAAGATGTACGCCGAGGCCAAGCGTTTGGGGGTCAAGTGGATTCTAGGCGGCGAGTGCGGCCACATGTGGCGGGTGCTCCATCAGTACATGGACACCATGAACGGCCCGGCCGACTTTCTGGAAGTGCCGAAGTCACCCATTACGGGCACGGTGTTCGAGAATGCGGCTTCCACCAAGATGGTCCATATCAGTGAGTTCACTGCGGATCTGATCAAGCACGGCAAGCTGAAGCTTGATCCGAAACGCAACGATCACCGGATCGCCACCTACCATGATTCCTGCAACCCGGCGCGCGCCATGGGCTTGCTCGAGGAACCCCGGTATGTCTTGCAGAATGTGGTCAACAATTTTCACGAGATGCCGGAAAACACCATCCGGGAGTCAACCTTCTGCTGCGGCAGCGGCACCGGCTTGAACACCGATGAGATCATGGAACTGAGAATGCGGGCAGGCCTGCCAAGGGCCAACGCGGTCAAACATGTACGCGACAAGCATGCGGTCAATATGCTCTCCTGCGTATGCGCCATCGACCGCGCCACCTTGACGAGTCTGATGAACTACTGGAATCCCGACGTGGAGGTCTGCGGCGTGTCCGAGCTGGTTGGCAACGCTCTGGTCATGGAGGGAGAAAAAGAGCGTGAAACGGGTCTCCGTTTTGAGCCACTTGCAGGAATGGAGGGCTGATAGCCATGTACGGAAAAGGAAGAATCATACCTGCGTTGATACTGTTCTTGGGCGTTCTGACATCCCCGATGTGGTATAAGTCCGAGGATGCCAGCAAAATGCCTAAACCAGAAAAACCAAAGGACTACACGGAGTGTGTTGCGCCAACTGCCTATATGCGGACCTCGCACATGGTGCTGCTCAACGAATGGCGCGATAATATCCTGCGCGAGGACGGCGCCCGCACCGGGAAAACCCCCAACGGCACCGAATATGTACGGAGCCTACAGAATGGCTGCATGAAATGCCACAGCGACAAGAAAAAATTCTGTGACACCTGCCACAACTATGCCTCCGTGAAACCGTATTGTTGGGATTGCCATCTCCAGCCGAAGGAGGCGATGTAACATGGATAGCAAGAGAAGAGATTTTTTGAAGATTGCCGGGCTTAGCGCCATTGCCGGCATTGCCGTACCCTCGGCCTTTAACTCCCTGCTCAAGGGCGAGGCCCTGGCCTCCGAGCACGGCCAGGCCGCTGCCGCCACGGGCGCTCACGGTGCGGTAGCCCCCACCGGCAAGCGCTGGGGCATGGTCATTGACGTTAAAAAGTTCACCGCAAATCCTGGGCTGGCGGAAAAATGCGTTTCCATCTGCCACTCCATCCACAATGTGCCGGATTTCGGCAACAAGAAGGATGAGATCAAGTGGATCTGGGTGGATTCCTTCGAGCATGCCTTCCCGGATGACAGCAGCCAGTACAAGAAGCCGGAAGCCTTGGAATCCATGCCCTTCCTCACCCTGTGTAACCACTGCGACAACCCGCCTTGCGTCCGCGCCTGTCCTACCCAGGCGACCTTCAAGACCAAGGACGGGGTTGTGGCCATGGACTATCATCGCTGCATCGGCTGCCGCTTCTGCATGGCGGCCTGCCCGTACGGAGCCCGGAGCTTCAACTGGCGCGACCCGCGCGGCAAGGATGCAAACGGTCAGCCGTTCATCAAGGAGCTCAACCCCAAATTCCCCACCCGGATGCGCGGGGTTGTCGAAAAATGCAATTTCTGTGTGGAACGTCTCGCCATTGGGCAGATTCCGGCCTGCGTTGAAGTCGCCACCGAGACCAAGGCCATGGTCTTCGGCGACCTGAATGACCCCAACTCGGAGGTCAGCCAGTTGCTGAAGACAACCTTCACCATCCAGCGCAAACCCTCTGCAGGGACACATCCATCCCTCTTCTATATTATTTGAGGTACAGACCATGATCGAAAAAGCATTAAAAGGAAGCACAGGATACTGGCTATGGATGCTCTTCCTGCTCTCCATAATGGGTGTAGGCGGCCTCTGTTACGTACAGCAGTTTAACTATGGTCTGGGCATCACCGGCATGAGCCGGGATGTGACCTGGGGCGTGTACATCTCCCAGTTCACCTTTCTGGTCGGTGTCGCCGCCGGCGGCCTGATGCTGGTGCTGCCGTATTATCTCCACAACTACAAGGCCTTCGGCCGCATCGTCATCTTGGGCGAATTCATGGCCATTGCGGCCATCGCCATGTGTCTGATGTTCATCATCGCCGATCTGGGCCAGCCCATGCGCGCCATGAACGTGCTGCTCCACCCCACTCCGCATTCCATGCTGTTCTGGGACATGATCGTCTTGAACGGTTATCTGTTTCTCAACGTCCTCTGCGGCTGGGTGGTCTTGCAGTCCGAGTATAAAGGGATCAAGTATCCCAAATGGATCAAGCCCTTCATCTACCTCTCCATCCCTTGGGCAATCAGCATCCACACCGTCACCGCCTTTCTGTACTGCGGTCTGCCGGGCCGGCATTTCTGGCTCACCGCCATCCTGGCCCCCCGCTTCCTGGCCTCGGCCTTTGCTGCCGGACCGTCCCTGCTGATGGTCATTGCCATGATCCTCAAGCGGACCACCAAGTTCGACGTGGGCCGCGAGGCGCAGGACAAGCTGGTGACCATCATCGGCTATGCCGCCATGCTCAACTTTTTCTTCCTGGGCTGTGAATTTTTTGTCGCGTACTACAGCCAGATTCCCGGCCACATGCATACCCTGGATTACCTCTTCTGGGGGATTAGCCATGGCGATCAGGTGTACAACAACCTGGTGCCCTTCATGCGGGCCTCGGTGGTCATGGGTCTGGCCGGCATCGGACTGATCTTTGTCTCCCGGGCAAAGCAATCCGACACCCTGCTGGTGATTTCCTGCCTCCTCATCTTCTTTGCCTTCTGGATCGACAAGGGCCTCGGCCTGGTGCTGGGCGGCTTTGTTCCGAGCATGCTGGACCAGGTCACCGAGTACTACCCCAGCGCCCAGGAGATCGGCATTACCGCCGCCATCTGGGCCACGGGCTTCTTCATCCTCTCCATCCTCTACAAGGTGGCGATCAGCGTCAAACTGGAGAAGGAAGCCTAAAAATTAGGCTTTTTCGCTGTGCTGCAAAGTTGGTTCAAGGCAAGCTCCTTATGGGGCTTGCCTTTTTTTATGCCGTCCCCGCCTCAAGCTCCCCATCGGCGAACAATAATTTGGCTGGTTTGCCCGACGGTTCTGTTGTATTCTGCCGATATCGTTGATAATTGATCCTGCTATTTTCCCGTGTTCCGGGATGCACACCAAAGGCTGAGTCCACCATGACGCCATCACCCACGCCAAAAAAAGCGGCCATCGCCTCCATCCTCGACAAGATCGGCAACACCCCGCTGATCCCCGTCAAACGCCTGAATCCCTTCAAAAAGGTGGCGATCTACGCCAAGCTCGAGGCCTTTAATCCGGGCGGCTCGGTCAAGGACCGCGTTGCCTTGAACATGATTGAAACCGCAGAGGCGGAGGGCGAACTGACCCCGGACAAGATCGTGCTTGAAGCCACCAGCGGCAACACCGGCATCGGCCTGGCCATGGTCTGTGCGGTCAAGGGCTATAAATGCCAACTGATCATGCCGGAATCGGCATCCATCGAGCGGCGCAAGATCATGGAGGCCTTTGGCGCCGAAATCCTGCTCACCCCCGGCAAGCGCGGCACCGATGGGGCCATCGAACAGGCCTATGCCCTGGCCCGCCAGTATCCGGATCGCTATTTTCTCACCGACCAGTTCAACAATGCGGCGAACTGGCTGACCCATTACAAGACAACCGGGCCGGAGATCTGGGAACAGACCGAGGGCAGGGTGACGGATATCGTCGCCACCCTGGGCACCTCCGGCACGGTCATGGGCCTGTGTCGGTATTTCAGCGAGCACCACCCCGAGGTGCGCATCACTGCGGTGGAGCCCTTTCTCGGCCACAAGCTGCAAGGGCTCAAGAACATGAAAGAGTCCTATACCCCAGGGATCTTTGACAAAAAACTCCCATTCCAGATCATCAACATCCCGGATGAAGAGGCCTTTACCACGGTCCGACTCCTGGCCCGGAAAGAGGGGATTTTCGCCGGGATGAGTTCCGGGGCCGCCATGTCCGCAGCCCTGACCCGCGCTGCCCAGTTGAAGGAGGGCGTGCTCGTGGCCATCTTCCCCGACGGCGGCGAGAAGTATCTAAGTACCGAGCTTTTCACCAAGCAGGAGGCGGAGGAGTCCCAACAGGCGGAGCTGCGTTTTTTCAATACCCTGTCCCGCAAGAAAGAGGTGTTTAAGCCCCTTGTGCCGGACACCGTGACATTCTACGCCTGCGGCCCCACCGCCCACGAGCTGGCCCATCTGGCCCATTGCCGCCGCTTCATGGTGGCCGATCTTGTGCACCGGGTGCTGACGCTTGCCGGCTATCAGGTCAAATTCTATATGAATTTCACCGATCTGGATGACAACACCATCCAGGGCGCGGGCAAAAGCAAAGAGACCCTCTCAGGGTTTACCGACACCTATATCCGAGAATTCAAGCAGGACCTGGCTACCCTGGAGGTGCTGGAAGCCACCGGCTACCCCAGGGCCTCCGAGCATGTGCCCGCCATGATCGCTCTGGCCAAAAAGCTGGTGGACAAGGGCTATGCCTACGAAAAGCACGGCTCGATCTATTTTGACATCTCGAAATTCGCCAAGTATGGCAGGCTTTCCGGCGTGGACCTGAGCAAGATTCAGGTGGGGAGAACCGTTGACCTGGACGACTACGAAAAGGAAAATCCGGTTGATTTCACCCTGCTCAAGCGTTCAACCTTAAGCGAGCTGAAAAGCGGCATCTTTTTTGCCACCGAATGGGGAAACATGCGGCCCGGCTGGCATATCGAATGCGCGGCCATGACCCTGGATCTGCTGGGCGAAACCATGGATATTCATACCAGCGGCCGCGATCTACTCTTCCCGCACCACGAGAACGAGAACGCCATTGCCGAGGCGATCACCGGCAAGCCCCTGGCAAATTTCTGGCTGCACAGCGAATTGCTGCTGATGGACGGCAAGAAGATGTCCGCGGACAACCAGAATATCGTCACCCTGCGGGATGTCCTGGCCAAGGGCTACACCGGTAGGGAGATGCGCTATTTTCTGATCCGCACCCATTACCGCAAGCCGATCAACTTCTCCTTCCGCAGCCTGGACGCAGCCCGTAAAAACCTGCAACGCCTTGACGGCTTTGTCGGCAAGCTGCTCTGTCTACCGCCTGGATTGCCCCACCCGGAGGTCGCCGCCTATCTTTCCGACATGGAAGGCCGTTTTTTCGCGGCCATGGACGATGACCTCAACGTCTCCAAAGCCTTTGCCGCACTGTTCGATTTTGTCAAAAAAACCAATCCGATCCTGAGCCAAGGCCTCCTTGACCGCGAGCAGAAGGATTATATCCTGGAGGCCCTGGGCCGGATCAATTCCGTGCTGCGGATCATGCGGCTTGAGGAATGCCCCCTTGCCCCGGAGATCGACCGACTGATCCGGGACCGGGAAAAAGCGAGGAAACAAAAGGATTGGCACAAGGCGGACGGGGTGCGCCAGGAGTTGGCCCAAAAGGGCATCGAAGTGGTCGATACCGCCACAGGCCCTGTCTGGAAAGAGGTGGAGAAAAAAGAATAGGGCCGACCCAGGATGCCGGGGCAGAACAGTATTGCTTTCTTGGCCCGATCGTTCTAATATCTGTCGCACATTGGCGCCCGTAGCTCAGCCGGATAGAGCACCGGCCTTCTAAGCCGTAGGTCACAGGTTCGAATCCTGTCGGGCGCACCACAAAAACACCACGAATCCGAACAGTTAATCGCTGCTCGGATTTTTTCGTTTTCATGCCGAAATTCTGATTTTTGGCCGCTCAGTGTCCCAAATCTTGATTCCCCGCCTGCCCACCCATGGGGTTCAATCACACAAAAAAAACCGCCTCCCCCGAAAGGAAAGCGGCCCGTTTATGGCGCGAAGTATTGTTTCTCCATCTCCCAAGTGTCAATTGACATCCTGAAACGCGGAAGATGCGCTAAACGCGTCCCACTTGGCCCGAATGGGAACACAAGCGGAACACGGTTAGGCCCGTCAAAAAAACTGTAATTCATTGAAATTACAGGTAAAAAATGGTGGAGGCGGCGGGAGTTGAACCCGCGTCCGAAAATACTCCCCTCCCGATATCTACATGCTTAGTTCTGTTTGGCTGCTTATCGTGCCTTGGCCCCTCCAGAACAAGAGGCTTTCGGCACTATCCTACTGAATTTCGCCATCGGCGCGGCAGGCGCGCACCGTAGGCTATCCCGCTAGTCGACGTTCTTTTCGGCCGCGCAGGAGTAGGCCGAAAGACCGGTAGCATTTAAGCTGCTACAGCGTAAGAATAGTCGTCTGCGACTATATTTTGCTCTACCTATTTTACGAGGTTGGTAGAAACCTCGGCATGCAACCTGAGCTTACATATCCCCGTCGAATCCGTTTCGCCCCCATGTTTGAATGAAAAATTAACAACGACCACTGAAAAATCTATCTGTATTTTAGCATGGCCCGATCAATCTCACGGTCCGTATCTTTCTTCTTCAGCGATTCCCGCTTGTCGTAAAGCTTCTTGCCCTTGGCCAGACCAAGAACAACCTTGGCCAACCCCCGCTCGTTGAAATACATCTTGAGGGGAATCAAAGAGTACCCTTTTTCCTGAATCTTGCCAACGAGCTTGAGGATCTCGCGTTTCTTGAGCAGCACCTTGCGCTCCCGCACAGGGTCGGGCGCATCGTAGGTGGCGTGGCTGTATGGCGAGATGTGCACCCGCTGGATAAAAACCTCGTTGTTCTTGATCTTGGCAAACCCGTCACGCAGGTTGGCCTTGCCGGCCCTGAGGGATTTCACCTCCGAGCCCAATAGCATGAGGCCTGCCTCGATCTCCGACTCAATGGTATAGTCGTGATAGGCTTTTTTATTGGTGCAAACAACCTTCACAGCCACATTCTCACCCACAGGGTTATAGCCAAACGCCAAGAAAAAAACCCTTGCTCCGGGGGAACAAGGGGATCATGGCGACACTATAATACATCTTGGCTAAAAAAGCGAGGTGCGCGGCTAATCCGCACCGGTTACGCGCAAGGCCTCCTCCGGGGTGGTGATCCCGCTTTTCACCTTGCACCAGGCATCCTCCTTGAGGGTGGTCATGCCTTCCTCCCTGGCGGTCTGCCTGAGCTCCGTTTCCGCACTCCCACCGCTGATCTGCTTACGGATCTTGTCGCTCAGGGCAAAGATCTCAAAAATCCCGCAGCGCCCAAGGTAACCGGTTCCCCGACATTGCTGGCACCCCTTGCCCCGTCGCAGCTCGAACTCCCCTTCTTCGATCACCGGCAGGCCGAAGCCGCGCAGCTCATCGGCGGACATGCGGAAGGTTTCACTGCAATGGGGGCAGATCCGCCGCACCAAGCGCTGGGCCATGGCCCCCAACAGGGTGGAGCCGACCATGAAGGGCTGCACCCCCAGATCCAGCAACCGGCTGATGGAGGCCACGGCATCGTTGGTATGCAGGGTGGAAAAAACCAGATGCCCGGTGAGCGCCGCCTGCACGGCATTCACCGCCGTATCCAGATCGCGGATTTCGCCGATCATGATGATGTCCGGGTCCTGGCGCAGGATATTGCGCAGGATGGTGGAAAAGGTCACATCCAGCTGCGGCTGCACCGGAATCTGGTTGAACTCCTCGTGCACCATCTCCACCGGATCTTCCACGGTGACCACATTTTTTTCCGGGGTGGCGATCTGCTTGAGGGTCGAATAGAGGGTGGTGGACTTGCCGCTCCCGGTCGGCCCGGTGACAAGAAAGATGCCATGGGGTGCGGTCATAAAACCCTGGTACACCGCAAGATCACGCTCGGAAAAACCGATATTGCCCACATCCTGAAACAGGATATCCGGGTCAAGAATCCGCAGCACCGCCTTTTCGCCAAAGGCCACCGGCACGGTGGAAACCCGGATCTCCGCCTCCTGACCGGCGCGATCCACCTTGATCCGGCCGTCCTGGGGCCGACGCTTCTCGGCAATATCCATCCGGGCCAGGGATTTGATCCGGGAGATCACCGCGGCATGGACCACCTTGGGCAGCTTGTAGATGGTGTGCAGCACCCCGTCGATGCGCAGGCGGACCAGGGCCATCTCCCGTTTAGGCTCGATGTGGATATCGCTGGCCCGCTGCTCAAAGGCGTAATTGAACATATGGTCCACCGCCGAGGTCACATGTTGGTCGGATGAGGCTGCCTCCTCGGTGGAGGAGATGCGCACATACTGTTCGAGGTTGCCCAGGTCCACCAGGGGCCGGGCCAGATGGCTTTCCGCCGCGGTGATGGAAGACTGAAAACCATAAAACTCGGCCAGCAGTTTGCGAATATCGCCCTTAGTGGTGAGGTAGGGCTTTACGGTAAGCTGATTGGCCCGCTCGATCTCTGCCAGCACTGCGCTGTTGTCCGGGTCGCAAACCGCCACCTCCAAAATGCCGTTGGCAAAGGCAAAGGGCAGCAACAGGTGCCGGAAGGCAAAGGTGCGAGGGATGGTCTTGGTGACCACCTTAAGATCGAGTTGCAGCGGATCAAGCTTGACAAAGGGCAGACCGCGATCCTCGGCAATGGTTCGGAAGATCAATTCTTCCGTAAGCAGTTGCCCTTTTTTGTCACTGAGCTCCAGATTCATGGAGACGATGATATCCACCAGGGTCAAGACGGCGTCGCTTGTGCGTCCTGCCTTGCTCTTGTGGTGGTCGGCGTGTTGTCGGAGTAGGATCTGCCGCTGCTGCGCCTTGTGGTCGGAGATGAATTTCCGCTGCGCCGGGGTAATCAGCCGATCGCGGGCCAACAGGTCGAGGATATATTTTTCATCGCTGAGAAGCGGCATGGTGAAGGTTTTCCCCTGGTCGTAGTTTCTTGGTTGCAGCCTGCCTTTACAGGTGATGTCCGGTTGTCCCGAAAACGAAGCGCTCAATGAACCGCTTTGGGCGTTGCTTAACCTGCTTTTCCTCACACGGCCATCCTAGATCATTTTCTTTATCTAGGACAGCCCAAATTGTGTATGATATAGAGGTGTCCTTGGCACTGAATATGCATTAAGTCTAGACAAATCTCCCCATAAGTAACTTCTTCATCTGCGCAAAAAAAGGGGGACCAAAACAACAATAACGCAAATTCAAGCAGATGCATGCAGTATGGCGGTTTTCAGGTATCAATCAGAAAATATTTTTTGTGTAAAAAAATTTAATAGATGGGGGCGGCCAATGAAATTGAAAGGGATGCTAACCTGTGCCTTTATGTTTCCTGGCATTTTATTTTGCACTCAAGCATTCGCGGTGGATAATCTGTTTCTGTGCGGGGTCGTGAAGAATGTGAACGCACAGAAGGCGTTGGTCAGTGTTGATGTGAAGTCCGGCAGTTGTCCTGGCATAAGACAATTTCAACTGACCACGCCTCAAGCCGCCTCACACTTTATCGTTGGTGAAAAGAAATGCTTCCCCATAGATAGCAGCCACTGTAACGACAATATCATCCATAAAGTCCTCATCAGGGAGTAGCACTATGAAAAGGTTCTTGGGGATATTTTTCTGCTTGGTAGCCTTTTTCGGGTTTAACAGCCGTTTATTTGCGGCTATGGATGGGTACTGCCAGTCGCCGCCGTTTCTAACTACACCCGTGCAGCCAAATGTCATGCTGACGATTGATGTCAGCGGATCAATGGGTTGGTGCGCCTACAACCCAAATAGTTCAAAAAGCGATTGCTGCACCACAGGCACTGGTTGCGGCTGGACATACCAGGGAACTGAAGAGGGATATTTTACCCCTGATAAAAAATATAAATATGATTCAGCCAATACATATTGGGTAGAGACGACAGACGCTGATGCTTTGACCACATGCCCACAAGATACTGATGGCATTTCTACTGTAGCCACCAAGCGTTACATGGGAAGTTGCCTTAATTATCATCTCATGCACAGAACTGACCTTGTGCGCTGGGCGATGACAGGGGGTAATCCGGCCACCTGCACTGGAAATGCAACCTTTGATAAAAATAACTGCGACCCAGAATTGTGGCAGGAACCCGGCAATGCGGGCAAGGTCGGTTCTGTCTGCAATGACACCATAGGCGGCTGCATCCTTTTGGCCGACGACGGTACGAAGGTAAAGGTTCCATGGAGCAGAGTGTATGATGGCCTTGCGTTTCAATTCAAACAGCTGAGTCTGCTGCCCCGGTTGGGCGCGATGTTCTTCAGCGGTTCCAGCATAAGAAGCAAGGGCCAGGTCTACATAGGCGACTTTACCGCGTCGAACAGCACCAGCACCGAATTTCCATACATTAACCTCATCACCGCTATAAATTCATCTGCTCCAAGCGGAGGTACGCCGACTGGCCCCGCCATGTGGGATACTTTTAATTATTTTAAGCAGACTGCCCCTCAATACGGCGGCCTGGCTGTACAGTCCGGGAGCGGCGACAGGTGGAAAGACCCCATGTATGTATGCGATGGAGGCGGAGCTAACTGTATACTTACCTCTTGCGCCAAAAATTTCACGATCCTGATGTCGGATGGATCGTGGAATTCCCCATCATGCTCAATAGACACTACAGGATCCGACCCTGTAATGCCTGCTTATCAGATGCACACAGGTTTCACAAACGCGGCAACCAATGTCGCCACGAATGTAACCGCCGTTTACGCCATTGGTCTTTTTCTGGGAGGCACAGGCGAGGCATCGCTTAAAAATGTGGCCATGTACGGTGCTTTCAACACAAGCGGAAGGACCTGGCCCGGCAGCCTGACAGGCTACCCACAGGACACCTGCAATATGAATGACTGCGGGGCTGGCAAGGGCAGCGGATGCACGCCGCTGCCAACCTCATCAAGCGACTGGGACGCAAACGGAAACAATATACCTGACACCTTTTACAACGCATCCGATGCCGCAGGCATCAAACAGACGATCATGAACGCCATCACTGACATACTCAAAAAGGCCTCATCCGGCACGGCGGTGTCGGTATTGAGTTCCAGCGAGGGCAGCGGCGCCAATCTCATGCAGGCGTTGTTTTATCCCCAACGGTCATTCTCCAACAATACGGAGGTCGCCTGGACGAGCGACCTGATGAATTACTGGTATTACATGGATCCGTTCTTTCACTCCTCAGAGATGCGAGAGGATACGATCAGGGAAGGGGCTACAGCTATACCTCCGTACACCTTGCTCGATCTACAGAAGGACGACGTAGTAAGCTTTGAGTACGATTCAATTCAGAACAAGACAATGGCGCACCGGCAGACGGGTGTCTCCGTGCTTACAGACCTGCCCTCTGTGCCAATAGAAGACACCGTCCCCATCTGGCGCGCTGGCTTCAACCTCTGGTGGACAGCTCCAACCGACAGAACCATCAAAACCTCGGTGGATGGCATAAACCTGATATCGTTCAACACAGAAAACAACGCCACGCTCGCTGCTTATTTGGGACAGGCCGCAGGTACAGCTTCCGACACAACCATCAACTACGTGCGTGGATATGATTGTGTGAATGCCGCTGGCACGGCGTTTGGGGAATGCGGAACAACTTATCCCAACAAAATAGGAAGAGACCGGACCGTGACGAACGGAGTCTGTTCATCAAGAAGAAGTCCGTGCAACGACCTAATTAATTCAGCCGATTGCCCGAGCGGAGAAACCTGCATCGAAGGAACACATGTCTGGAAATTAGGCGACATCATCTCATCCACCCCGCGCATCATGGGGCCTGCGTATTTGAACAACTTCAATCTCCCAGCCCCTTTTGGCTACAACGACCAAACCTATGACGATTTCGTCACAAGCAACGATTACAAAAACAGGCAGCTCGTTTTTGTGGGCTCCAACGATGGCATGCTGCATGCTTTCAAACTCGGCAAACTGCTCCAGAATTGGACCGGGAAACACTGGTATGAAGCAGCCAAGCAGGAAGGCGCCATTGGCACGGGGGGAATTGGCACTGAAAGCTATGCCTTTATCCCTAAAAATGTGCTTCCCTATCTGCAATACCTGCACGATGCGGATTACTGCCATATCTACATGGTGGATGGCCCCATAGCTATAACAGAAGCCTCAATAAACAAACCATCGACCTGCACCCTCGCTGATTACTGGAACTGCCCCAAACTCACCACAATGCAAGCCGCTCCAAACAGCGGCGATGTGGATTTCGCTAAAACAAGCTGGCGCACCGTCCTGATCGGCAGCATGGGCATAGGCGGCGCTACCTGCAATGGAGCCGCTCCCGATGCGGATCGAATCAGTACGCCAATTTCGGTCGCGGGGAGTCCCGTTGGCTGGTCATCATACTTTGCCCTTGACGTGACCGACCAGGCGACCCCACAACTCTTGTGGGAGTTCAGCAATGCCGATCTGGGCGTTACCAACATCGGCCCGGCGGTTGTCAAGGTTGGCGGCAATGAAAAACGATGCACCAACAATAACGCACTCACCTGTTCAGCCGACATTGATTGCGGGGCGGGAGGGCAATGCGTCACGACAAATGGCAGGTGGTTCGCCATCCTGGCCTCAGGATCAACCGGCCCCATTACCTCCAAGGAATTCAAGGGAACCTCGGACAAAAGTCTGAAACTCTTTATACTCGATCTCAAAACGGGCACGTTGCTGCGCACCATCGACACCGGCGCTGCGCCCACAAACCTGGGCTTAACCAATGCCTTTGCAGGCTCCATCTCCACCAATGTGAGCGACCTGGAAAAAGATCGGCCCAGCGACAGCGGCAACTACCAGGATGATGCCGTGTATATCGGCTATGTCAAGGACACCACCAACGGCGGGGTGTTGCGGCTCACCATCAATGACGATATCAATCCCGCCAACTGGAAGGTAAGCAAGGTAATAGAGAATATCGGGCCGGTCACCACCTCCGTGGTGAATCTTCTTGATCGGAAAAACGGGAAACTCTGGCTCTATTTTGCAGAAGGCCGATTTTTTTATAAAACGGATGACCCGACCACGCAACGCAAGCTGTTTGGCATCCAGGAACCCTGCTTTCAGGGGAATTGGTGTAAAATCAGCCACGCCACATGCTCAACCAACACCGATTGCGGCGATATCGCCGTCAATGGGACTTGTGTTCCAGTAGCCTATTGCGAGATCAGCGGCGCCGCATGTTCAATGGACACCGATTGCGGCGATACTGCCATCAACGGCAACTGCATTATTCCTGGCATCTCTCCCACCTGCACGGACACCTTGACCTTGGCGAACCTGAAAGACCAGACAACAACGCCAAGCCTCACACTAACAACCGCGCAAAAAGGCTGGTATATCAACATGGACGCTGCTGTAACATCAATGAGTGCAGAACGCGTTATTTCAAACCCCACACCCGACCCCCTCGGCGCCATTTATTTTCTGTCTTTTGCCCCGAACTCCGATATTTGTAGCTTTGGCGGCACCACGTACCTCTGGGCGCTGGACTACAAAACCGGTGGCACGGTAACTTTTGTCATGCAGGGGAAAGCTTTGGTGCAGGTATCCACCGGTGAGATCAAGGAGCTCAACCTGTCCGATGCACTCACCGAGAATGAGGGCCGTAAATCTGTCGGGTTCAAGGGGATTCCACCGACAGGTCAGGGCATTATGGTGGTAACCAATCCACTCCCCATAAAAAAATTCCTGCATGTACAGGAACAATAAAAAAAGCGGCATGACCACGCCAAGGAGCAACAATGCAAGCGGGAGAAAAACACATTCCCTTTCGAGGCGAGGCACAATGAGGGCCCAATCCGGCTTCACATTGGTCGAACTCATGGTGGTTGTTGCCATAATCGGAATCGTTCTGGCAATCGCAACCATGAATTTCACCCAATGGAATGATAAATATACCGTGGAATCCTACACCAAGGAAATCCACTCCATTTTAATGAAGGCCCGAAACGACGCGGCAAACACCAACACCCAGAATCTGGTCACCTTGGCGGCCAACCAGGTGCAAGTTACTCAGGATGATGACGGAGACGGTATTGTTGAAGCGACTGACGGGAATGGCGTTGTTGATGCAGGCGAGCCCACGACAACAAAGCCCTATCCACGTTTTGTCCTGAATTCAAATGTAGCAGGAGGTATTCCCACGACGATTGTTTTCGACAGAAGAGGTATGACCGACAACATCCAGAGCATAAATATTCCCGTGCAGACACTGAACCCTGCTGGTTATTCCCCGAACGCCTCCCCTGGCGTGGATTGTGTCGTGGTAGCAACAACCCGCATCAATATGGGTCGTTGGGACCCAGCCCAACCGGCAGGGCAAGAGTGTGTCCAACAATAACGGATGAACCATGGGCTGTGCCCCACCCCGATAACGAAGGAGATCGCTGTGTCCTGCAATAATAAACAAAAACATCGGCGCCAGGGCGGTTTTACCCTGGTGGAAATCATGATTGCCCTGCTTGTCTTCATGGTCGTCATGCTGGGTGTGGCTGGTGGACTTATTCGGGCCACCCAGGCCAACAGCGGCAACGTGGTGCGTGACGAGGCGCTCCGGCTGGCAGAAGAGGAGTTGAATCGGCTGAAGGGCGAACGATTTTCCGTCTTTGGCACCTCGGCTGCCCTGACTGCGGCAGTCTTTCCCCTCCCCGCCGCACTGGCGGCCATTCCGGATATCCAGGTCAACATACGCGGGGGCACCATGTCCTATGAGAGATTGTCACAAGTCACCGACCTAGGGACTACCGCCACCGCGCTTAAACGTATCGATGTGGCCGTTGGCTGGGACGATCCCGGCACAGGGGGAGCTGCTGTTCTGGCCCCCACCAACAGGACTCGCCAGGTAAGCTTAAGTACCATAATCGTGCGCAGCGATTAATGACGGATTATCGCATTTTTTACTTATTACGACGCCACCATTATCAAGGGGCAGATATGGAACCGCACGGTAAAACTTTGTGCCAGAAAGAATCCGGCTTCTCCCTGATCGAGCTGATGATCTATATGGCTCTTTTGGGAATCCTGATGACCATGGTGTTCAGCAGTTTCAGGCCGGTCATCCAAACGAGCTCCCGACAGTGGCGTATGGCGGAGACAAAGATTGAAATGGGGCTCGGCCTTGATTTGCTACGGTCCGACCTTGAACATGCCGGCTTTGGCCTGCCATGGGAGTTCCCGGTCGGGGTAACACCAAATCCTTATTGGGAGCCTGTTGCAATTCCTGCAATGAATGATGGCCCCACCAACGTGCCAAGGGCGGTGATCAGTGAGGATGCCTCCGCCTTCAGCGTGAATGGTTCTGATTATCTGGCAATCAAGGCCTTGAACGTGGTGCGCGGTACAACCAGCCAAAAATGGGGTTGGCTGGGGCGGGATGTTTTTCACGCCGTCTCCCTACAATCTTTGAGCGACGATGCTTTTGAAGACACGGACAGGGTAATCATCGTCCGCCCTGATGCCGGCACCGGAAAAAGCCGCCAGCTTGTCATGGATGGCACGAACTATTTTGCTCACCCGACAATCGCCGATTTAGAGCCCTTTTCCCCGCCCGAGACGGCCCACGACCCAGACGGCGAACGGTATCTCGTCTACGGGATTGTTGGTGATCCCAACGACCCGAGAAGGCCATACAACCGCACCGATTACTATATCAACAACGCCAACACGCCAGCTCAATGTGCACCAGGAACGGGGACTCTGAGCAAGGCTACGCTGAACCAAGCCAACGACGTCTTTTCCATCTTGCCCATCGTGGATTGCGTGGCCGATTTCCAGGTGGTCTATTATCTGGACACCGATGGCGACGGGGGATGGGACACAAGAGTCAATGCCAGCGGCCTTAATGGCCTGACTGCGGCGCAGATTCGCAGCCAAGTGAAGTCCATCCGGTGTTATGTACTCACCCATGAAGGCGGCGTGGATCGTACGTACACGCATCCAACCGCCACCGTCAATGTTGGTGAAGTCGCGGCGGACGGAGTTCCCGTGCTGGCTGTAGATGGAACCCCAGCTGGCCGGACCTTTGACGTATCAACGCTCCCTGGCATCGGCGCAACCTGGGCCAATTACCGTTGGAAGGTAAACAGCCTGGCGGTAACGCCCAGGAATTTACAATGAGTACTATGGAGGAAAGCCGTATGCGGTTGATAAACCGAAGGATATCTGATCCCCCCAGCGCATCAAGGCCCACGTCGGCGGCGCGGCTTTTCGGAATTCCGAATATGCTTCGCTTGCCTGCGACACCAGCAATACTTAACAACGAGAGAGGCGTGGCCTTGGTCATGGCTTTAGTGTTGGGCCTCATTGGCATGCTCATGATCGCATCTCTCCTCTATATGGCGAATACCGGCATTTGGACAAGCGGCTCAAAAAAACGCTACCAGGAGGCATTAGAAGCTTCCCGTGGCGGCATGGATTTTTTTGCAAAAGAAATCATCCAAAACGGTGTGGGAGGGACTACCCTGAGCTCCATGGGGAATTATGGCGGAGTGTTGACACAGAATATCAACAACGGAAATTTCACTGCAAAACTGACGACAACGGGCCGTCTCGGTGTTGCGGGTTATCCCGCCGATAACCCGGATGTGACCTTGGCGCTGGCCTTTCCGGCGCCAACCCCAAATGTAACCGTGACCAACGTCATCTTGAACACAAACCGCGGCAACAGCGGCACCTCGACAAACGTCCTGGTGGGGGGTGGAGTGGTCAGCAACAGCAGCGGCACGGTTACCCCTCAACATATCCCGTATCTATTCCAGACTGAAACCCAAGGCCAACGCGCGACAGGACCACGGGAAAGGGCCAGATTGTCAGCGGTATACGCATATTGAGACTAAACGCTGGTTGGGCCTCGCACACAATCAACGTGGGATTTCTCCGTCACAAGCCGTAATCCTTCATCTTGCTCAGCAGGGAAGGATAGCTGATCTCAAGCAGCAGGCCAGCCTTACTCTTGTTGCCGCCGGTGGCTGCCAAGGCCTGGGCGATCAGGGCGCGCTCCATTTCCCGCTGCCCTTTTTTCAGGGAGTAGGTGCCCAGCACCTTTTCGATGCCTGTTCCACATAGCTCTGGCCCCCCAACCAAATTTTCCGGCAGATGCTCCGGCAGGATCACGCTTCCCTCGGCCAGCACCATCGCCCGCTCCAGAGCGTTTTCCAGCTCACGGACATTGCCGGGCCAGCGGTGGCGGAGCAACACCGCCAGGGTGGCCGGGGGCAGCTCCGGCGAGTGCCTGTCAAGTTTGGCCGCGATCCGGTCGAGCAGGCGGGTGCAGAGCAGGGGGAGATCCTCCATGCGTTCTCGCAACGGCGGCACATGCAGCCGGATTACGTTAAGCCGGTAAAACAAGTCCTCTCGAAACCGGCCCGCCGCCACCTCTTCTTCCAAATCACGGGCAGTGGCGGCAAGAACCCGCACATCAACACGCACCGTCCGCACCGCGCCCACAGGGCGAACCTCCCGCTCCTGCAAGACCCGCAACAGCTTCACCTGTGCTTCCGGGGGGAGTTCGCCGATCTCATCCAAAAAGAGAGTGCCGCCATTCGCTTCCTGAAAGATGCCGTTGCGGTCTTTTTCCGCCCCGGTAAAAGCGCCTTTCACGTAGCCGAACAGCTCGCTTTCCAGCAGGCTTGCCGGCATCCCCCCGCAATTGACGGCCAAAAACAGCTTGTCGGCCCGGCCGCTTTTTTGATGAATCCCCCGCGCCACCAACTCCTTGCCGGTGCCGGATTCACCGGTGATGAGCACCGTGGTGTCATATTGCGCCACCTTGACTATTGTTTTCAAAAAGGAGACCATGACGCTGCTCTTGCCAACCATGTCGTCAAGTCCCTGCTCTCGCTGAAGGTCGTCGATCTGCTGACGCAACCGCTGGTTTTCCCGCCGCAGACGCAGATGTTCGCCTGCCCGCTCCAAGGTGAGAAGCACCTCATCCGCCTTGAAGGGTTTGGTGATGAAATCATAGGCACCACCCTTCATGGCCTCCACCGCGTCTTCGATGGCTGCGTATGCCGACATCATGATTATCGGCGCTTCAACGCCCAGCTCCTTGATTTTGCCCAGAAACTCATGGCCATTAAGGCGCGGCATCTTCAGGTCGCACAGAATGAGGTCAAAAGATTCTTTCGCCAAAGCGGCAACCCCCTCCTCACCGTTGCGAGCCAGGGTTACCGCATATCCGGCCTTGGAAGTGACAATGGAAAGCATCTGTAGCATGCTTTCCTCATCATCGACTATCAGCAACCGCCCAGCATCATCCATGCTCATCTCCTGTCACGCTGACCATGCCATCTTCCCCACCTATGGCCGCCGTCAGTGGCAGCGAAATCCAGATAGCAGCACCCCCGCCATCTTCAGCCCGGCCGCTTTCCGCCCACATCCTCCCGCCCCATTTTTCAACAAGCGAACAGGACACCGCCAGCCCCAGGCCTGTGCCTCTGCCCGGTTCCTTGGTGGTAAAAAAAGGCTCGAATACGCTCTCCAGATGTTCTTTAGCAATTCCCGGGCCGTTATCCGCAATAACAACCCGGAGATATCGCCGATCCCCTTCATTTTCGGTGAAACACCGCGTGATCACCCTCCCTTCCGGAAGCGGGCCCACGGCATCGACTGCATTCATGAAACAATTCACGAAAATCTGGCGCAGCCCGTCGGCATCGGCCAGCACCAGGTCTTCCTCCGCCTCCGAGCTGAAAGAAAATTCTATGTGACCCGGAACTGTTCCATGGCGAAGCAGCTCCAGGCATTCCGCCAAAAGCGCTCCCACATGCAGCGGGGCTAATCCTCCGCCAACCGGCCGGGCATAATCCAACAATTGCCTGATCAACCTGCCCACCCGCGCCACCTCCTGCTCCGCACGCCTTGCGAACTCTTTCCTTTCCTCTGGAGACATCTCCCCCTGCCCGAGAAGATCCAGATATCCCTGCACAACCCCCAGCGGGTTGCCGATCTCATGGGCAAGCCCGGCAGCCAACCTGCCTATGGATGCCATCTTCTCCGCCCGCACCATCTCACGCCGGTTCCGCTCCAACTCCTCATTGGCACGCCGCAGAGAGTCCACCTTCTGAAGAAGCGATTTCCGATCCTCTTCCAGTTGCGCCATCATTCGGTTCAAGCTTGAGGAAAGACGCCCAAACTCATTTCCCACTCGTCCAGAAAAAGGCAAAAAATCATGCTTCAAAGAGTAGGTATCCGCCTGTTCGGCAAGGCGCTCCAAGGGGCGGACAACGAGCTTAACCATGCGGAAAAACCCCACAACCGCAAGCACCACCGCATTGGCAAGGATATAAGCCAGGATGATCTCTTCATTTTCCCACAACCGCGCATCAATCCCATCGGTGGAGCGGACCATGGCCACAGCCCCCTTTGCCCCATCCGGGGATCGGAAAGGCTGGACAACAAGTAGCACTTTGTTTCTTGGGGCCGGACCATCAGCGCGAGGAGAAGGGAGAATGCGGCTGTACTCGGCGCCGGACTGCGCGGCATTCGTCAGGGAAAATTCCACCGCTTTGGCAAAATCCTCGCATCCCGACGAGATATTAATGGTTTTTCCCTGTGCGGTTGCCAAGCCGAAGCACAAAACCGCCTCATCGGCACGCAATATCTGTTTGGTTTGATCCCTGAACCGCTCTTCGCCGCTCCCCTCGGAGCTAGTCCTGACCATGGCCGCAAGCAGGCTGCGGCTATGGTCTAAATCGGCACGCAGAGCCTGCCGTTTCCAGAGCTGCATGGACACGGCGTTCACCAGCAGCATGCCAACCACAAGAACCATGAAAAAGATCAGAATCGTCTGCGCCTTCAAATTCCAGACCCGCATGCCTCTCCTCCGGGGTTCATCACGGTTTTGCAAACACGAAAAATCGGACGCCCCAAATAGGGCCACTAGGATGCTAACTGGCTGAGAAAAAAGGAAAATACTCTCAACAACTGCCCAGGATACACTTTATGATCTCTTCTTAGAACAAAAAACGCACTACGCCCTTAAACGCTGACACACACTGTCATTGGTAATTGACAAAATATGTCAATATGTCGAATTCGACCTGTTCTTCATTCTTCGCATGTCGAGGCAACAGCCCAAAATCAAAACACAAATCCAAAATTTCAAATTACTCCTCGCTCTGGCATGAAAATTGGAATTGACCTAAGCCATGGCTAGACCATATAACGTATTGAGTTTTAAATTCACCGGACACCACCCACACACAAAGGAGCGTATCATGAAGAACCAAAAAGGTTTCACCCTCGTAGAGTTGATGATCGTTGTCGCGATCATCGGCATCCTGGCGGCCATCGCCATCCCGCAGTTCGCTCAGTATCGGATGCGGGGCTTTAATGCCTCGGCGATCAGCGATCTCAGAGGGCTGGTCACAAGCGAAGCCACATTTTTCGCGGATAACAGAGGGATGGGTGTCACACTTGCAGCGGCACCCGCAGCTATAACAGCAGCAGGTGCCGTTATAACGGGAGTAGCAGGCGCCACTCCCACTATCTTTCAGTTTTTGCAAGGTGCTTCTCGTCAATTACAGATTCCACTTGGCATTGGTGTAAGTATTTGCGCCAACAATGATGCTACTGCTCAATCATTTACAGCCGCATCCAAACACTTGAGTGGCAGTAACTACTATGGGGCTGATGGGGATTCCACTGCTATTTTTCAAGCCGCTGGCAATGCTAATGCTGCCCTGAACCAAGGGGTTATCCTGACAAATGGCGTAACTACGGTGCCTGCATCACTTATCGGGACCGTTGAGTTCGTCCCGGCTCCTGCTGCAATTAATGCCAACACTAATACATATGTGGCCATGTAATGGCTAGATTCTAGTTGCATTATTAACGGCGGTTCACTTTTACAAGTGAACCGCCGTTTTGGTTTCTTCTTTTTTTAACGCTCAGGACCTTGCTGGATGATTGCCTTCGATTCGATTTCCAAAACCTATGCCAAAGAGATTGGCGCGCCAGCCCATACCGCCCTTGTCGAACTCTCTTTTTTAATGAAAAAAGGTGAAATTCTTGGTCTTATTGGCGCCAACGGCGCGGGCAAGAGTACCGCCATCAAGCTCATCATGGATTTCATCCGGCCGGATGCTGGGACCATCAAAATACTTGGCCAAACTCCAGCACAACACGCCATCCGCCGTAAAATTGGCTACCTGCCAGAGACCGCTAATTTCCCCGCCAACCTCACGGTGCTGGATATGCTGCGTTTTACAGGCAGCACCTGCAATATGGAGCAACAATATTTTCGCGCCGCTTCCGAAAAATGGCTTCGCCGCCTCGGGTTGTGGGATGCCCGTAAAAAGGCGCTACGCAACTACTCCAAGGGCATGCAGCAGCGGGCCAATTTTGCCATCGCCCTGCTCACTGACCCGGAGCTGCTCATTCTGGACGAACCCATGAGTGGCCTGGACCCCATCGGTCGGGCCGACATCTTAGAGCTCATTGTCGAGTTAAAGTCCCAGGGCAGATCCATCCTGTTCTGTTCACACATCCTGGAAGACGTAGACCGCCTGGTGGACAACGTGCTGGTTCTACATCAGGGCCGGACACTCTTTGTCGGCCCGCCCCGTTCCTTGGCGGAACAGCAGGATTGCCCCACCATGGTGGAGGGTTATCTCAGCCTTGTGAAGCAGGTGACAAAAAATGACTAACACACTGAATCGTATCAGCGCCCTGGCCCGGATCGTTCTCATCGACGGCCTCCGCCGCCATGCGCTCCTAGGCCTCGTTGCCATTTCCGTGGCTGCCGAAGCCGGGGCTTTTCTTTTTTTTGACTTCATCCCCAGGGATATCGGCCGGGCCTCCAGTGATTTCATTCTCTCCCTAGCCTGGCTTTCCGGATTCATCTTCCTTTTTTTCCACGGGGTGCAGGTTATTGCCTTGGACGAGGAACGGAAGGTCATCTATTCCCTGCTGGCCCGGCCAATCTCCCGGGGAGAATATGTGGCCGGCATCTTCGTTGGCCTTGCCTGCCTGTTGCTGTTGCTCAACCTGCTCCTCTGCGGCCTTGGCTTTGGAACCCTGATGCTCATCAAACAGATGGTGCCGCCGTGGTACTTCAGTCAGTTCGCCTTGAGCTATTATCTGCTGTCATGGCTCGGCCTTTTTTCCATGGAACTTATGCTGCTGGCAATGATCCTGTTTTTCTCCGGCTTAGTGCGGGGAAGCTTTCCGGTGCTGCTCATCTCTCTTTCCTTTTACGCCATCTGCTCCGGCTTGCCGGTGGTCCGGGAAGCCATAAGCCAACAGGCTGCTCATGGGAAAGGGCTAACCGGCCTCAAGTCCATGTTGCCATGGCTCACCGCAATCTTCCCGGATTTTGACCGGCTGGATTTCAAGAACATGATCACCTCTTCGGCATCCCTGCCGGATCCTTCGCTCATCTTGGTGAACTTCGGGCTGACTGCCGCCTACATCGCCGTCCTCTTGTGGCTCGCCTGCCTTGTGTATCAACGCCGGGATCTGCAATGATCAGGACCGATGTGGCATATTCTTCTCCTCCCCCTGTCGGAGGGGAGCTAGGCAGGGGGTACCTGTTCATCAGGCTCTGCTGCTTCCTTCTTTTGCTTTCCGTGTACGGTGTTTTTTTCACTCTTCAGGAAGCCCGTTTTTCGGAAAGCAACCAACAGCTCTCCCATCCACTCCCCCCGGTAATCCAGAAAATTGCCCTTGGCTATCTCCATCAGCTTGGCGGAGAAATGGAGTTCATCAAGGCCAGCGTTTTTATTGGCGGGCTCAAGCCGGGCCGCGATCCCCTGGAATACGCGGAGCCTCTTGCCCACCACTTTACGGCAGCCGCTAGTCTGCATCCGCAGTTCATCGACACCTATTTTCTCTGCCATGCATTCCTGCCCTATATCAACAACGACTACGCCCGTTACGCAAACAGTGTGCTTGCTCTAGGAATGACCGCCCTGCCGAACAACTTTGTGCTGCCATTTTTTGCCGGGTTCAACCATTTTTACTACCTTGACGAACCGCTGGAAGCGGCACGACTCTTTCACCTTGCTGCGGCAAAGCCCAATGGCCCCCCCATATTAGAGCACCTTGCCAACATCCTCTCGGCCGAGGGCGGAAATATTTACGCCGCACTGATAGGGTTGCGGGGCATGTACGCCTCCGAGAAAAATGAGCAGGTCAAAAACCGGTATGCAGAGGAAATTGCCGCTTTTGAAAAGGCGGTTACGGTTCTTGAGGCCATCCGCCGTCACGAAAAAATTAAAGGGGCACCCCCTGCCGCCTTGACTAATCTCGTCCCGGACTATCTGCCGACGATCCCAGATGTTGGACCGGTCTTCACGCTTGAATGGAAGCCACCCCATCTTGGGATTGTACGCCTTGCGAAGAAAACCAACCCGCGCCGATAACCTCCTGTCATACCTCCGAATCCGTCGGGGCCAACCGGTAAATATCTTCCCTGCCTTGCTCCCCTCCTTTACTGCCGCACCGTGTTAAAAATATGTTGCCTTGAATGCAGGAAAGTATATATTAAAAATATATACTACAAGAGGTGACGACATGGAAACCGCCAAACTTTTTCAAAACGGAAAATCGCAGGCAGTACGGCTTCCGAAGGAATTCAGGATGCCTGGGGATATGGTTAAAATATCCCAAAAAGGCAACCAGGTTATTCTGGAACCACTGGAAACAACCTGGGATTCGTTGTTCGACTCACTCGACGATTTTCCCCAGGATTTCCTGGACGAAGGACGGAATCAACCAGATATGCAAAAAAGAGAACCTTTCTGATGCACTATCTGCTCGATACCAACATCTGCATCTATCTTATCAAGAAGCGGCCACCGGAAGCTCTTGCACAATTCAGGCAGCATTCGCCGCAGGATGTTGCAATCTCCACAATCACGCTCTTTGAGCTTGAGTATGGAGTGGAGAAAAGCCAATACCGTCAGCGCTCCCAGGATGCCCTTGCCAAATTTCTTCTGCCGCTCAATCTCGTTGATCTGGACCGTTCTGCCGCTGCCGACGCCGCAGTCATTCGAGCAGAGCTTGAAAAAAAAGGCCTGCCCATCGGCCCATACGACCTACTTATCGCTGGACTGGCCCGATCACGAAGCATGACCCTGGTGACCAACAACACCAAAGAATTCGAAAGGGTTGACGGCCTGCGCCTGGAAAACTGGGCGCAGTAACTGCCAGAATATTCTGGAGTCTTCCGCAAAATCTCCTCCCCCTATTCACGAGCCCCATGACAACAGCCAACAAAACCATCCAGATAAAAGAGATTATAGACGGCCAGGCAGTACACGACCTTTTCATGGTCCGGGAGATGAGCCGGGGCGAAACCAAGACGGGCAAGCCCTACTTGAGCCTTGTCCTGATGGACGCCAGCGGCGAGATCTCGGGACGGGTCTGGGAGAATGCCGAGCAACTCATGGGCGAATGCCCGACCGGAGCCGTTGTTTCCGTTACCGCACAGGCCCAGGCCTACAAAGGCATCCTCCAGCTCCGCATCGACAGCCTCAGCCGGATTGCGGACAGCGAGATTGACTTGGCCCTGTTTGTCCCCAGCGTCCAGGGCAACGTGGGCCTTATGGCCAAAGAGTTGCTCAAACTGGCAGGCAGCGTGGAGAACCCCTTTCTCAAGGAACTGCTCTTGGCCCTGTTCGGGGAACGCCGACTCATGCAGTCGTTTAAAAAGGCCCCCGCCGCCAAGATGATGCACCATGCCTATGTGGGCGGGTTGCTGGAACACACCCTGGCCGTGGCCCGGTTGGCGGACAGCATCAGCGCCCTCTACTCAAGCCTGGACCGCTCCCTGCTCCTGGCCGGAGCGCTTCTCCACGACATCGGCAAGCTGAAGGAATTCAGCTTCGACTCCTTCCCCTTTGAGTACTCGGATCGGGGCCGCCTGGTGGGGCATATGGTTTTGGGGATCGAGATGATTCAGGAAAAAATCAATGGGATCTCCGGGTTCCCGGAAGAGTTGGGGGACCGGCTCAAGCATCTGATCCTGAGCCATCATGGTCGCCATGAGTTCGGCTCACCCTCACTGCCCATGATGCAGGAGGCGTTTGCCCTGAACTTTTTGGATGACCTGGACGCCAAGATCAATTACCTGGATCGGTTAGCCGGGCAGGTAAAGGGCGAAGGCTATCAGTGGACGGAGTTCCAGCGCAACCTGGAGCGATTCCTTTTTGTTAAGGGGCATCGAGCCGATGATGGCGCTGCCTCCTTGGATCAGGGGCAGGATAATGGGGTCGACCCGCGCCAGCGGACGCTGTTTGGCCTGTAGACACAGATAGGGCAGGACACCCTGCGTTCAGCATCCTTCCTGACTCTCCACAAAAAAAAGGGGCATCTCAACGAGACGCCCCTTTTTTTTGTCAACAACTCCCGACTATTACCGATCAGTCATCATCATGCCCACGGCCCTTATGATGCTTCTTCTGCCCCAGATGACGGCCATTGTCATGGTGCTCATCCTCATGGACAACTACCACCTTTTTCTTAACCGTCGTTTTTTCATCAGAAGTGGCAACCGCCGCCCCAGCAGCCCCGCCTAACCCGGCGCCTACAATGGCGCCAGTCTTCCCGCCGACCGCAGAACCGACCGCAGCGCCCGCCGCGCCACCGATTGCGCCGCCAAGTACGGCCTTGCCATCCACGCCATCGGCCAGTGCCGAGGTAGAAAAACTGGAAATCACGCAAAACGCCAAAATTCCCACTCGCTTCATCATAATTCGGTCTCATCAAGAAGATTACAAGAAATCGCTTGCCCCAACAGGTTGCAAGCGGACTCAATCACACATCCACATACCATTTTAGAACTTATCCGTAAATTCTTTGCCTATTTCATGCACCACTCATAGGCATTCTGAAACATCCGCAGCCAAGGCGAGACCTCAAGCTGCTTCATCTCCTCGGGCAGCCAGTGGCATTGCCAGGGCAGAAAGGCCCGTTCCGGATGCGGCATCATGGCGAGATGACGGCCATCGGGTGAGCAGAGGCCGGTGAGGCCGCCGGGCGAACCGTTGGGGTTGAAGGGATAGGCCTCGGTGGGCTGGCCTGCGTCATCCACATAGGCCAGGGTGGCAAGGTTGCCAGCCAGCACCTCTGCCTTGATGGCCGGGTCTGGGAAATGGAGGAAGCCTTCGCCATGATCCACATGGATGCCGAAGGTCAGATCTTCCATGCCTTTGAGCATCATGGCCGGGCTTTTGAGCACCTTGACCGTGACCCAACGCGACTCAAAACGGCCTGAGAGATTGTGGATAAAGCGGGGCTGCTGCTCAGCCGGAAGCCGCCCCTGCCAGGGCACCAGCCCCAGCAGGCCGAAGAGCTGGCAGCCATTGCAGATGCCCAGGGTGAAGGTGTCGGGCCGGTCGTAAAAGGCCTGGAACATGGCCTTGAGCCGGTCGTTGAACAGAATGGTGGCGGCCCAGCCCTTGGCGGACTCGGGCACGTCGGCGTAGGAGAAACCGCCCACCGCAGCCAGGCCCCGGAAGCCGTCCAGGGTAATGCGCCCGTCCAGCAGGTCGGTCATGGTCACGTCCCAGGGCTCAAACCCGGCGGCGTAAAAGGCCGAGCTCATCTCCCGGTCGGAGTTGGAGCCCTCGTCGCGCAGGATGGCGACCTTTGGCTTGTTGGTTTTCGCCAGCACTTCGGCGGCGGTCTTTTCCGGGGTGAAAGTCAGGCGGTAGGTCGGCCCCTGGCGGTCGTAGATATTTTTCTTTTCCGCATCGGCGCAGGCGGGCTTGACCTGGAGCCGCTCCAGCTGGTAGCTGGTCTCCTCCCACCATTGGCGCAGAAGCCGCATGTCCTCGGCAAGAACCATTGCCCCGTTATAGCTGATGCGAATCTCCTTGGCCGGGGTGGTTGTGCCGAGCAACACAACCGGCACCCCGTATCCGGCAAGAACCTGCCGCACCGTCTCTTCCTGGCCAACCACACA
Source organism: uncultured Desulfurivibrio sp. (assembly GCA_964441875.1). GTDB lineage: Bacteria > Desulfobacterota > Desulfobulbia > Desulfobulbales > Desulfurivibrionaceae > Thiovibrio. The sequence continues at coordinate 9,544 of CAYTVV010000013.1, read as the reverse complement.
TTCCAGCACCATTCCCAGCTCTTCGCTAAAAAGGGCTTCCATGGCGGTGGCCGTGCCGGTCATGGCCAGATCAAGGCCACAGTTGCCACTGAATGCCATCTCCAGCACAGTGGTGATGAGCCCGCCGTCGCTGCGGTCATGGCCTGCGGCGATCAACCCCTTGTCGATCAGCTCTTGCACCGCGCAAAAGGCTTTTTTCACCAAGGCCGGATCGTCCATGTCCGGCGACTCGTTGCCGAGCTGGCCCAAGGTTTGGGCCAGGGCAGTGCCGCCCAGCCGGTTTTTCCCGCCGCCCAGATCCACGAAGAGCAAACTGCTGCAGGGCTGCTTGATGTCCGGGCTCACCACCTTAGCGATATCCGCCACCGCGCCGTACACCGAGATCACCAACTCCCGGGGCGACTTGACCGTTTCCTTGCCCACCTTGGTGGCCATGGACAGGCTGTCCTTGCCGCCGTCCACGGCAATGCCCACCGCTATCATGGCCTCGCGCATGGCCAGGGCCGCGTCGTACATGGCCGCGCCCTCGCCTTCGAGCTTGGGAGCCCACATCCAGTTGGCCGAGCATTTGACCTGCGTAAGCTCTACCACCTTGGCCCAAACCAGATTGGTCAACGCCTCGCCCACCGCCATCCGCGCCCCGGCCGCCGGGTTGACCAACATCTTGATGGGCTGCTCGCCGATGGCCGTGGCCACGCCGGATTTGGCAAAATGGCTCTGGGCCAAAACCGCCACGTCGCTCACCGGCAGCTGCAAGGGGCCGCAGCATTGCTGCCGCACGATGAGGCCGGTCACGGCCCGGTCCACCTTGTTGGTGAGGAAGCGTTTGGAGCCCACGGAAACCAAGCGCAGAACATTATGCAGCGCATCTTTCACGCTGAGATTCTGCACCACCAAGGGCGCAAGCCCCGACGCGCGCCGGTTGTCGGTAAAGGTCTTGATCGGCACATTGCCCAGCAGCTCGTTGAGCTCGATATCCACCGGGGTGGAGCCATCCTGCGCGTCATGCACCACAAAGCGCAGATCGCCGGTCACCTCGCCCAGCACCTCGCAGGCCACCTTTTCCCGCTCGCAGATCCCTTGGAATCTGGCGATATTCTCGGGACGGATCAGAAAGCCGTTGCGCTCCTGGTACTCGGCCACGTAAATCTCCAGCACGCTCATGGTGGGGTCGCCCACCCGGATGTTGCGGATCTCGATGCGGCCGCCGGATTTCTCCACCAGCTCTTTTAAGACATTGGCCGGGCCGCCTGCGCCTTGATCATGGATCACATCGATCAGGGTTTTGTCGCCCATCTCGTTGCAGGCCCGGATCACCCGGTTCATCTTCTGCTCCATCTCGGCGTCGCCGCGCTGCACCGCATCGAAATCAAGCTCGCTGACATTCTCGCCCTGGAGCATGCTGGACGCGGCCCCGCCGCCAAAGCCGACCCGATAGGCCGGGCCGCCCACCTGGACGATGAGCATGCCCTTTTCCTCCTTGGCCTTGGCGGTATGGCGGGCATCGATCTGGCCGACGCCTGCGGTGAACATGATGGGCTTGAGAAAGCCCCAGCGCTCGCCATTATCCAGGCGTAGGTCAAAGGAGCGGGTAAAGCCCAGGACCAGGGGCTCGCCGAATTTGTTACCGTAGTCCGAGGCGCCGTTGCTGGCCTCGATCTCGATGGTCAGGGCAGAGGCCAGGTTGTCCGGGCAGTCATAGCGGTTTTCCCAGGGCAGGTCGTAGCCCGGGATGTGGAGATTGGCCACGCAATAGCCCGCAGTCCCGGCCATGACAAAGCCGCCCTTGCCGGTGCCCTGCACGTCGCGGATTCGGCCGCCGGTGCCGGTTTCGGCTCCGGGAAAAGGGGCGACCCCGGTGGGGAAGTTGTGGGTCTCGGCGGTGAGCAGCACATGGTAGACCACCTCCTGGGCGGAGAGTGGGGACGGCGCTCCGGGCTCATTCGGGATGAGGGTGGTGAGCTTATGCCCCTCCACGGCGCTGGAGTTGTCCTTAAAGGCGATGACGCTGCCCTTGGGGTGGGCGGTGAGGGTGTCGGTGACCAGTTGGAACAGGTTTGCCTTCTGCTCTACGCCGTCGATGATCTGGCGGCCCCTGAAAAAACCGTGCCGGGAATGCTCGGAGTTGGCGTTGTTGAGGTCCATGATCTCAACGATGGTGGGGTTGCGTTTATGCTTGGCGACAAAGTAGTCGTAGTAAAAATTCCGGTCCCATTCGTCCATGGAGATACCGGGGATGGCCAACAACCCGTCCGGCCCCTGGCTGATGAGGTCGATTGCATACACCGGCTCGGGAGTGACCCCGGTTTCAAAGGTGGTGAGCGGCGCCAGATATTGGCACTCGGTCATCCGGTCGTGGTTGGCCGCGACAAAGGCCGCAAGATCGTCACCCGCAGGCACCAGAAAGCGGCGGGAGCGTTCCACCCTGGTCACCGAGTCCAGGCCGATGGCCCGGCAGATGGAGACCAGGTTCGACGACCAGGCCGTGGCGAAATTGAGCCGCGGCCCCAGCTCCGCCACCCGTTCTCCGGCAAGATTGGGGGTGTCGGTGACCGTTTCGGCCAAAAAGCCGTCCGCCAAGAGCAGCTTGAGGTTGTTCAACTCCTGTCCGGTCAGGGGGGCGGTGCTTTCGATGTTGAAACAGTATTCACGATTGCCATCAATGGCGCGGTATAACTGGCGGACTGTCGTTCCCATGGTCTTATCCTAAAAGTGTGTATGCACAAGTAGCGGCGAAAATAAGCAAGCCATCAACCTATCATTAAACCACACTTTTTTCCGCAGGAAATTGCGTTTTCCCCGACAAAAAGACCTTTTTCCTGAAATCTCCTGCTGCTGCTTGACGAACCCGGCAAGGCACGGTACAAGAATTCCATGAAATCGACCGCGCCACTAACAGCACTGCTTGGCCAGGCCCCAGCGGTGCTCATCCTTTCCCCCAGATTCCACCCGTGAAACCCCATCGGATCATCTGGACCCTGGCAGCCGTTCTCGCCCTCATCCTGGTGGGCATCCTGGGTTATATGGGGCTGGAAGGTTTCACTTTTATCGAAGCCCTGTACATGTCGGTCATAACCCTGACCTCGGTTGGTTTTGGCGAGGTGCACCCGCTCTCCGATACCGGCCGGCTTTTCACCACGGGTTACATTGTCCTGGGCTTTAGCGGCCTGGCCTTTGCCAGCCACGCCCTGGTCGGCTCAATCATGGAAACGATCTGGACCGGGGGTAAGGAGAGAAAAAAAATGAATAAAAAGATTGCCCAGCTCAAGTCGCATTTCATCCTCTGCGGCTACGGGCGTGTGGGCGCGGCGGCGGCGGAACATTTCAAGGCCAACCAGGTTGATTTCGTGATCATTGAAAATTCGGCGGAACACTGCCAACACATTGCGGAACAGGGCCATCTCCACATCCACGGCGACGCCACCCATGAAGAAACGCTGCGGGCGGCCGGGATCAAATCGGCCACCGGCCTGATCGCCCTGCTCAACAAGGACCCGGACAACCTCTTTATTGTTTTGTCCGCCCGGGAGCTCAACCCCACCCTGCACATCATCTCCCGGGCCGAGGATCTTTCCTCGGAGCATAAAATCCTCCGGGCAGGCGCCGACAACGTCATCTCCCCCTTTGCCTCGGCCGGGATGAGGATTGCCGAAGCCCTTCTCATCGCCACCGGCAGGCAGGCTGGCAAGGAATCCCTGGCCAGCCAGTGGATTGAGGTGCAAGCAGGGTCGAGCATGGCCGGGGCCACCATCGAAGAGGTTTCTCGGCAGATGGGCACCCGGATTTTCGGCCTGCGCCGTGCCGACCAAGACACCATCTTTCCTGGGCCGGAACTCTCCCTGCGCCAAGGGGATCAGCTCCTGATTCTCCAGGATTTAGGCGAACCACAAACCGCCGGCGAGGCCGTTGCCCCGCACAAGGTCGTGATCGTCGATGACAACCCGGTTATTTTAAGGCTTTACAGCCGCCTGCTGCAAAAAGCCGGATTCATCCCCCTTCCTGCGACAAACGGCCAGGAAGGGCTGGCCCTGATCCTCGCCGAAAAACCAGCGGTGGCGGTGATCGATTACATCCTGCCGCTTCTCTCCGGCATTGAAATCTGCAAGGAAATCCGCCGCCACCCGGATTGCGCCGAAGTGAAGCTCCTGCTGTTTACCGCGGATGAGCGACCGGAGGTCCAGCAGCAGGCCCTGGCTGCCGGCGCTGACCTGGTGATCCGCAAAGGCCCTGAATCTTCCGAGATCATCGAGGCAGTCCAGCAGGTCATCAGGAATCGCCCTGCCCCGGACGCCTGAAATGCGCCCGCCCCTCCCCCTCTCGCTTCACTGCCTTTTGCCTTTTTCATCCCTGCCGCATCGGGTATGATACGGCCATGAAACCGCCCCAGGAAAACATGCCCCTTTCTTTTGCCGGGATCATCGGCCAGGACAAGGCTAAAAAACTGCTGCACCGCGCCGTGGAACAAGATCGGCTGGCCCATGCCTTGCTCTTCAAAGGCCCCATGGGGGTCGGGAAAAAGACCTTGGCCAAAACCTTTGCCGCCGCCCTCAACTGCCAAAACCCTCACGGCCACGAACCCTGCGGCCAGTGCCCATCGTGCGTCAAGTTTCGTTCCGGCAGCCACCCGGACTTCATCGTGATCGAGCCCGAAGGGGCAGCGATAAAGATCAATCAGGTGCGCGAGCTTAAAAAGGCCCTGGCCTTTCCTCCCTTTGAGGCCAAGATCCGGGTGGCGCTGCTCTGCGATATCCACACCATGCGGCGGGAAGCGGCCAACAGCCTGCTCAAAACCCTGGAGGAACCGCCCAGCCAGACCATGCTCATCCTCACCGCCGACGAGGCGGGCGGCATTCTGCCCACCATCCTCTCCCGCTGCCAGACCGTGCCTTTTTTCCCCCTCCCCCAAGCAGAGGTGGCAAAAATCCTGGCGCAGGAAGCAGGCATAGAGCCGGAGAGCGCGGCCACCCTGGCGGCCATGGCCGAAGGCAGCCTGGGCCGGGCCAGACTGATCCTGGCCAAGGATCTGCTGGGCCTGCGCCGGGAGATTATCGACCAGCTGTTGCGGCTTGAGCCGAACACCCCGGCAGCGATCCAGACCCTGGGCGATCTCGCCGAATCAGCGGCCAAGCTCAAGGAAGATTTAGGCGAGCTCCTGGAGCTGCTCACCACCTGGCTCCACGACCTTCTCCTCTTCGGTCATGGCGCAACAGGTTCGATTATCAACCTTGATCTGAGCCCCACCTTCCCGGCCGCCTGCCGTCGCTGGTCCAGCGGCCAGCTCTCCGAGAGGCTGCGGCTGATGGACACGGCCCGGAAACAACTGGCCCGCAACTGCAACCCCACCGCAGTGTGCGAAGTACTTTTCTTTGGGATGCTTTAATGGTATGATCGCCTTTTATAAATGTTCCGTAGCACCACATCTGCTTCGCCGCTGCGCTGCTGTCATCGGCCTGCTCATGTGCAACAGCACACTTCGCAGACCTCTTCCTCGCAGATGTGGCAGCAGCGAAGCGGCGCTCCTGAACATTTACACTTCGAGAACTTTACTATTTTACAGCCCATGGGCTGTTTGAGCGTGATACATGAACGAAACCCCGGAAACACCCCCTGAAGAGCTGGTGCACGAAGACCAGCACAATGCCCCGGAAACCTGCTACACCATTCAATTCCGCCCAGGTGACCAATTTTTTTCCGCCGTCTCCCGTATCCAGAACCTCAAGCTCAACGAGCTGGTCATGGCCCAAACCGAACACGGCATGGAACCGGCCACGGTCCATGCCCGGACCCTGCCCTGCCCAGGAAAAACCACGCCGGAAGGATTGGGCAGCCACCTGATCGTCCGCCGGGGAACCCGGGACGAAACGGAAAAATTCGCCCGCCTCCTGGAGCGCGAAAAAGAGGCCTTTACCGTTTGCACCCGCTTCATCGGCACCCATGGGTTGCCCATGAAGCTCATCAAGGTGGAGCGTTTTTTAAACGGCAGCAAGATCATCTTCTACTTCACCGCCGACACCAGGGTTGATTTTCGTGAGCTGGTCAAGGATCTGGTCCAGGAATTCCGCACCAGGGTTGAGATTCGCCAGGTCGGGGTCCGCCACGAAACCAAGATGATCGGCGGCCTGGGCTGCTGCGGCCGGGAACTCTGCTGCTCGTCGTATCTCAAAAACTTCGCCCCGGTTTCCATCAAGATGGCCAAGGAGCAGGGTCTGCCGCTCAATCCCGCCAAAATCTCCGGGATCTGCAACCGGCTGCTCTGCTGCCTCACCTACGAGTACGACACCTACCACGCCATACGCAAGACCATGCCCAAGCCGGGCAAGGCCATCACCGTGGGGGAGAAAAATTACAAGATCGTCAAGGTAAACCCCTTGGAGGAAACCATCGAGGTCTCCTGGGTGGACGGCCATGAAAGAAATATCATTCTCACCAAGGACGAATGGAGCCAGGCCAGAGCGACGCAACCCGTCCAAGGCCAGGCCGCCCCGCCCCAGCCCCAAGCCCAAGCCCCTGAGGCGGAAGCCCAACCCAGAAGAAAAAGACCCAAACATCACAAAGCCCCAGAAGGGTCTGGCCAATGACCGCGTATTACCTCACCACCCCGATTTTTTACGTCAACGCCCAACCCCATCTGGGTCATGCCTATTCCACCGTGGTGGCTGACGCCGTCTGCCGGTATCAGCGGCTGCTGGGCAAGGATGTCCGCTTCCAGACCGGCACCGACGAACACGGCGACAAGATCGTCCATGCCGCCGAAGACGCCGAGGTTTCCGTCAAGGAGTATGTGGACAAGATCAGCGCCATGTTCAAGGCGGCCTGGCCGCCGCTTGCCATCGTGCCGGACACCTTTGTCCGCACCACCGACCCGGCCCACATGGCGGTGGTGCAAGGCATTCTCCAGCAAGTGTACGACCAGGGCGACATCTATTTCAGCGAATACACCGGCCTTTACTGCAAGGGCTGCGAACAGTTCCTCACCGAAAAAGAGCTGAAGGACGGCAAATGCCCGGATCATCTCACCGAACCGGCCAAAATCAGCGAGCAGAATTATTTTTTCAGGATGAGCAAGTACCAGGAGTGGCTCATCGACCACATCAGCAAACACCCGGAATTCATCACCCCGGAGCGCTACCGCAACGAGGTGCTCTCCTTTCTCAAGGAGCCCCTGGAGGATCTCTGCATCTCCCGGCCCACCACCCGGCTCACCTGGGGCATTCCGCTCCCGTTTGACAACCGCTTCGTCACCTATGTCTGGTTCGACGCCCTGATCAACTACCTCTCCGGCCTGGGCTACCCTGCGGGCGAGGATTTTACCCGGTACTGGCCCGCGGCCGAGCATGTCATCGCCAAGGATATCCTCAAGCCCCACGCCATCTACTGGCCCACCATGCTCAAGGCCATGGGGCTTGAGCCATACAAACGGCTGCATGTCCACGGCTACTGGAACATGAACGAGACCAAGATGTCCAAGAGCCTGGGCAACGTGGTGCGGCCCGGCGAACTGGTGGCGGAATTCGGCGCGGACTCGGTGCGCTACTTCCTGCTCCGTGAGATGTCCTTCGGCCTGGACGCAGGGTTTTCCAAAGAAGCCCTGCTGGCCCGGCACAACTCCGACCTGACCAACGACCTGGGCAACCTCTTTTCCCGCTCGCTGACCATGGTGAAGAACTTCGCGGCAAGCGTGGTGCCGCAGCCGGGCACGCCCTCGGCCCAGGATCAAGAACTGGCCGAAGCGGCCCTGGCCATGCTGACCCAGTACCGCGAACACCTGGACCATTTCGCCTTCCACCGGGCCCTGGCCGCAGTGTGGGAGGTGATCAGCCGGGCCAATAAATACATCGTCAGCACCCAGCCCTGGGAGTTGGTCAAGGACCCGCAACAGGCCGCCCAGCTCGGCACGGTGCTGTATACCCTGCTGGAGACCCTGAGGCTCATCACCCTGACCCTGCATCCCATCATGCCGGAAACCGCCGCCAAGATGGCCGAGGCCTTGGGCGCGGCAGGCGAGAGCAGTCTCAACGAGTGCGGGGTCTGGGGCCGACTCGTGCCGGGCAGTGCCATCACCCCTGGGGCGCAGCTTTTCCCCCGGCTGCAACAAGAAACAAAAGACAAACCACAACCGCCCAAGAACAAAACCATGAAAGAACCAGTCACAGAAAAAACCCTCAGCCCGGAGCCCGCAGCGGAGGCCGAGGGCCTTATCAGCTTTGACGCCTTCCAGAACCTGGAATTACGGGTGGCGGAGATCGTCGCCGCCGAAAAGATCGCCAAATCCGACCGCCTCCTCAAACTGACGGTCAAGGCCCCGGAGGAACGCACCATTGTCGCGGGCATTGCCCAGCATTATCAGCCGGAAGAGCTGATCGGCCGCCAGGTGATCATCGTCGCCAACCTCAAACCCGCCAAATTGATGGGCGTGGCCTCCCACGGCATGGTCCTGGCCGCAAAAGAAGGCGACCGCCTGGTGCTTTCCGCAGTTTCCGGCCCGGTCGCCAACGGCAGCAGGGTGGCATGAGCAGGAAGGCCCCCTCGGATACTGCCCTGCTTTATCGCAGCTTGGAAGAACAGGCGAGCCAGCACCCGGTCCGCGCCATCAGGCTTACCGGCAAAGGGCCTGAGCCTCTGGGCCTGCTGCTCATCGATGCTGGTGTTTCCGCTTCGGAGCTGGCTCCAATCCTGGCCGGACTGCGTTTTACCGACCAAACCCGCCCGGCAACGGTCGGCTGCGCGGAGGGGAAATTGCCGGACCTCGCCTGGCTCCGCCAGCAGCTGGCAATGGAGCTTACCCAGGTCCAGCAGAGCAAATTGCCCTGCGCCCTTCTCCTGATCACGCTTTCCGGGCAAGATGCCGCAGCAAGCGCTCTAATCGGGCAGGCGGCAAAAGCCCTTGCACCTTGCCTGCATCCGGTGGATCTGCTCTCCGGCTATCACAAAAACGGCCTGGCCCTGATCATGCCGGGCGCCGCAGTGGGCAAGGCGAGAAAACGGGCGGAGGAGATCCGGGCCACCCTGCGCAACACCGCTTTCACCAAGGGGACCACCGGCGTTACCCCCAGCCTGGCCCTGGGAATCGCCGTCTGCCATGCCTACGAGACCATCCCGGCGGATCAGCTTCTGGCCCTTGCCGAAACCGAGCTGGCCCGCGCCGCCAAGATGGGCAACGACGCCATCTGCCAAAGCGCCGCCGTCCGCTCCGAGGATTCCTGCCAGGTGACGGTGGAGGAACGCGCCCAGCTTTGGATGCAACCCCGAAAGGCCGCACGGGCAACGGCGGGGATGGCGGCGTAATTTGTTGCATATGAGGCTCTTGCAAAATGACGAACAAACCCCAAAACCGTCATTCCCGCGTAGGCGGGAATCCATAACAGGCTGAATTTACAACAATGGATTCCCGACAAAAGCACTCGGGAATGACATATTGATCATTTTGCAAGAGCCTCATATTTTACCGGACATCCCTTTGAGGCGTCCGTCACACTTACAGCTTTTTGTAGAGGAAAATCGTCCATGACCGCGAAAACCAAGCGCTCTCCGAAAATCATCTGTA
>CAYTVV010000012.1:0-49383 GCA_964441875.1 uncultured Desulfurivibrio sp. | reverse complement strand
TCGTGATCTGCAAGGGGTGCGAATACGCGGCCAACATGGAAAAGGCCCGCTGCCAAACGCCGACACCCACGGCAGCGCCTCCCCTGCTCACCCTGGAAAAAATCGAAACCCCGGGCAAGAAAAAGGTGGCTGCGGTCACGGAATTCCTGGGGATTTCCGCCAAGGAGCTGGTCAAGACTCTGGTCTACATGGCCGAGGACAAGCCGGTGGCGGTCCTGCTCCGCGGGGATCATGAGGTGCAGACGGTGAAGCTCGCCAATGCCCTGGGGGTGAACACCGACAACCTGCGCTTGGCCGAGGACAAGGAGATCTTCGACGCCACCGGCACGCCCAGCGGCTACCTCGGCCCCATCGGCCTGACCATCCCCGTACTGGCGGACAGCGAACTCACTCGGATGCACAACTTCGCTATCGGGGCCAACGAGAAGAACTTCCATCTGCTCCATGCCAATCTCAATCGCGACTTCACGGTGCAGACCATCACCGACCTGCGCCAGGTCACCAGCGAAGACCATTGCCCGCTCTGCGGCGGCAGCCTGGAGCTGACCCGCGGCATCGAGGTGGGCCACATCTTCAAGCTGGGGACCAAATACAGCGAGGCGCTCAAGGCAACATTTCTGGACAACCAGGGCGCGGAACAGCCCTTCATCATGGGCTGCTACGGCATCGGGGTCAGCCGCACCGTGGCTGCGGCCATCGAGCAGAACCACGACAAGGACGGGATCATCTTTCCGGTGCCCATCGCGCCTTTCCAGGTCATTCTCCTGAATCTCTCGCCCAAGGATGAGGCGATCACCGATGCGGCCAACGACCTATACGGCCAGTTGGGCAAGAGTGGAATTGAGGTACTCTTGGACGACCGGGATGAGCGGCCGGGCAGCAAGTTCAAGGACGCGGATCTGCTCGGCATCCCCTACCGGGTCATGGTGGGCAAGAGCTTCAGCGAAAGAGGAGAGGTGGAGATCAGAGACCGGGCCACCGGCGCCACCCTGAGCCTGCCCCTGACCGAAGCCGAGGCAAAACTTATCGAACTGATCCACAGCACTCTGGCCCCGCCACAGTGACCGACCGCAAACAAAGAACGATACCGCCGCCAACCGCATGGTTACCATAGAAGCCATACTCGAACAGGCCAGGGGCTACATGCCCGAGGAAGACCTCGTCCTACTCACCAAGGCCCATGCCTTTGCCGAGGAATTTTACTCGGGCAAGCATCGCCTTTCCGGACGCCCCTATCTGTATCATGCCCTCATGGTCACGGAGATCCTGGCGACCATGCGCCTGGATGTCCCCACCCTCTGCGCCGGCCTCCTGCACGGCGTTCTCAAGAAAGCCAACGACCTCAAGGCAACGGAAAAAAACCTCCGCGAGGCCTTTGGCGATGATGTCACCAACATCGTCAAGGGCGCCACCAAGATCACCGATGTCCAGTTCAACAGCCGCCTCGCCTACCAAGCGGAGAATATCCGAAAGCTGCTCCTGGCCATGTCTTCCGATATCCGGGTTTTGCTGGTCAAGCTGGCCGATCGGCTGCACGACATGCAGTCCCTGGAGCATGTGGCCCGCGAAAAACAGCTGGAATTTGCCCAGGAAACCATGGATCTCTATGCCCCCTTGGCCAGCCGCCTGGGGATAGACTGGCTCAAACGCGAGCTGGAAGACCTCTCCTTCTCTTATCTCCATCCCGAGGAATACCAAGATCTCGCCGCCAAGGTCCACACCTCCCTTGCGGATCGGGAAACCTATGTAGATGAAGTCAAGGCGCTGCTCAACCAAAAACTGACCGAACATGGCCTCAAGCGGTTTCGCGTGCTGGGACGGCCCAAACATCTCTACAGCATCTACAAAAAACTCGTAGCCCAGAATATCCCCTTCGAGAAGGTCTACGACAAGGTGGCCTTTCGGATCATCGTCTCCTCGATCAAGGAGTGTTACGAGGCTTTAGGCATCATCCATTCGCTGTGGACGCCGGTGGATGGGCGCTTCAAGGATTTCATCAGCACCCCGAAAGGCAATATGTATCAGTCGTTGCACACCTCGGTGATCGGGCTGCGCGGGGAGTTCATGGAGGTCCAGATCCGCACCGAAGAGATGGATCAAATCGCCAAGGAAGGCATTGCCGCCCACTGGGCCTACAAGGAAGGCAAGGCCATCACCACCAAGGACGCCAAGCTTTTCAAATGGCTCAAGCAGCTGGTGCACACCCTTCAGGAACTGGAAGACCCCAGGGAATTTCTTGATGCGGTCAAGGGGGAACTCTACGAAGAAGAAATCTTCGTCCTGACCCCCACCGGCGAGGTCAAGGAATTTCCCAAGGGCAGCACCCCCATTGACTTTGCCTACAGCATCCACACCGAGGTGGGCAATCGCTGTACCGGCGCCAAGATCAACGGACTCATCACCCAGCTCAAAACCGAGCTCACAAACGGCGATCTGGTGGAAATCATCACCTCCCCCAAACAAAGACCGAACCGCTCCTGGCTCGGCCTGGTAAAAACCGCCAGGGCCAAAAGCCGGATCCGTCAGTGGCTCAGCCAAGAGGAACGGGAAAAAACCCTACAGGTCGGCCGGGAAATCTGCGAGCGTGAGCTGAAACGGCACAACATCAGTCTGAAAAAACTGATCAAAACCGGTCATCTCAAGGAACTCCTCAAAACCATTGCCTGCAACTCCCTTGACGACCTGATGCGCCGGGTCGGCTCGGGAAAAATGATGGTGCAGGCCATTATCAAGGAGTTGCAGCCCGAGGAAATCCGAGACACCCTGCCGGAGGATATTGTTCAGGCGGCTGCCCCGACCAAGGGAGGGAGAAAGCCGGATCGGGACAACATCATCCGGGTAAGCGGAGCGGATAATGTTCTTACCAAGATCAGCCATTGCTGCATGCCCGTGCCAGGAGACGAGATCGGAGGCTTCATCACCTCAGGCCGGGGCATTTCCGTGCACAAGGCATCCTGCCCCAACCTTAAGGCCGCAGACCAGCAGCGCCTTATCGCCGTCAGCTGGGCCGAAAACATCAAGTCCACCCACCGGGCCCAGATCCAGGTTATCGCCCGCGACCAAAAAGGATTGCTGGCAACGCTCAGCAACGCGATCAGTCATGACGACGCCAACATCCTCAGCCTTGACGCCACAACCTCCAGCGGCGGGATCGCCAAGATCTCTATCGTTGTCGAAATAAACAGCAGGGAACATCTCTTGCGCCTGCTGCAACATGTGCAGCAACTTGATGGCGTTTTGGAGGCCAGGAGAACCTGAGTCACGCGAGGAAAGCCGGAGGGAAATCACCTAAAGACAGGGACTGCTCCCTGGCGGCGCTAACCAAAAAAAAAGCCCCATCTCCTCAAAAAGAAGATGGGGCTGTTACAATCGATTTTGGCTAATGTTCAGGCAGGTTTGAGCACGGAACCGGAACGGATACAACGGGTGCACACGCGAACATGTATGCCGTTACCACCGGAGGTGGCCATTCTCACACGCTGTAGATTCGGCAGCCAACGCCTTCTGTTCTTATTGTTGGCATGACTTACATTGTTGCCGGTGGTCGGGCCTTTTCCACAAATTGCACATTTTTTTGACATGACAAAACTCCTTTAACAAACCGCGCCAGCGGGCATTTTGAAATCATTATACCGAGACAGCCTGATTTCTTCCGGCCGAGTCCCTTTTCAAAGAGGAAAATGTATACACCTTCTCCCTATACTTGACAAGTATTTTGTTCTCTTTTTTTATCCGCCCCACGAAAAACGCGGCTCGGCGAAAAAGGCTGGAACAAACCCGAGGGAGCGGTGTCATGTTACAACAGGGCAAAGGCCACTCGTCCCGTCTCCATCAACAGACGCGGCACACAACCAAGGCCCGCTCGCAAGCTGAACTACCCGCTTTATGGGGAGTTTTTTTATTGACAGCCCAAGGCAAACACGGGTAGAGATTACAGACAATTACCCAATACGGTCACATTGCAACCAAGGCAGAATTTTCTGTCTTTTTCCCATCCATCCCCCTCAAAAACCACCTCGTTCACAAGGCGCATATGAAAAAAACAGAAAACATGGTGTGGCGCTTTTTCGCATCCGTCAGGCTTGCCCTTTTTTCCCTGCTGATCCTGGCCACAACCTCCATCATCGGTACCCTGATTCCACAGAAGAACCCACCCGAATTTTACATCGAGAATTTTGGCCAACGCACCGCGCAGTTCTTCCAGATGCTCGACGTGCCCAACATGTACAATTCTTGGTGGTTCATCGGCTTGCTGCTCCTGTTCAGCATCAACCTCATTGTCTGCACCATCGACCGGTTGCCCAACGTCTGGAAGATGGTGGTGATGAACAACCTGGACACCGATCCTGAACGGCTTGAGAAAATGCCCCATCGCCAAGAATTTCATGCCCGTGGAGATGCCGCCGCCCTTACGGAAATCGCTACCGGCCTGCTTGCAAAAAACGGCTGGAAGGCACAGGGGGAGACTAAGCCGACCGGCTCCCTCCTCTTTTCCCAGAAGCTTGCCTGGAGCCGCTTGGGTGTCTATGCGGTTCACCTGAGCATCCTCGTAATTTTCGCCGGCGCCATCATCGGTTCCTTGCTCGGGTTCAAGGCAGGCGTCATGATCCCGGAAGGGAGCGCCACCGACACCGTCTACGAAACCGGCACCGAAAGGCCCATCCCCCTTGGCTTTACCGTAAAGTGCGACGATTTCAACGTTTCGTTCTACGCGGACGGAACAACCCCCAAAGAATTCCGTTCCAATCTTTCTGTGCTGGAAAACGGAAAAACCATCATTGACAAGCGCTCCATCATTGTCAACGACCCCATGGACTACAAGGGAATCACCTTCTACCAGTCCAGCTACGAGCCCATGCAGGGCTTCAACGTGGTTATCACCAACAAGGCCACCAAGGTCAGCCAGTCCTTCCAGATCCCCTTTGGCCAGAAAATCAGCTGGCCCGAAGGAGGCATCGACTTCGGGGTTATCAACCAGGAAGTGCGGAGCCGCATGGGAGATGTCAACCGGCTGAAGGTGTGGTTTTCCGATGGCCAGGGCGATCCCAGCATCTTCTGGATGGACAACAACGCAACCCAGGCCATCTCCAGCCCGACCACAACATACGAATTTGAGGCAAGTCAGGTGTACGCCACCGGCCTTCAGGTGGCAAAGGACCCTGGGGTCTGGACCGTCTATGCCGGGTGCGCCCTCATGCTGATAGGCCTCTACGTCGCTTTCTTTCTTTCGCACCGGAGGGTTTGGGTATATATTGTCCGGGAAGAAGCTACAGACCGTTGCCGAATACTGGTTTGCGGTGCCAGCAGCAAAAACAAAATCGCCTTTGAAAAAGAATTTGCCGCCCTGGTCGAGTGTTTCACACACGACTCCACGCTTCAAAACGCTTAAGGATCTGCCATGAACAGTTCACAACTATTGGGCATAACAACGCTTGCCTATCTTCTTTCCGCGATTCTCTACATCGCAATCTTTGTTTTTCGGGCAAAAAAGCTCGGCCTCATCGCCACAGTGGTCACGGCCTGCGCCTTTCTGATCAATACCGCGGGCATCGCCCTGCGCTGGCAAGAATCGTATCAGGCCGGCATCGGCTACGCGCCCCTTTCCAACATGTACGAATCCCTGGTGTTCTTCGCCTGGGCCATTGCCATCTTCTACCTCGGTCTTGAATGGAAATACAAGAACAGGGTTTTGGGCGCCTTTTCCATGCCCTTTGCCTGCCTGAGCATGGCCTATGCCTCGCTTTCCCCTCAGTTCGGCAAGGAAATCAAGCCGTTGATCCCGGCCCTGCAAAGCAACTGGCTTATCGCCCATGTCATCACCTGCTTTGTCGGCTATGCAGCCTTTGCGGTGGCAAGCGGCATGGGCATCATGTATCTGATCAAGGACCGGAAGACGAACGAGGCCCCCGGCTCCCTTCTGGCCTCCCTGCCCGAACTCAAGGTGATCGACGACATCATCCACAAGACCCTGGTTTTCGGTTTTCTCTGGCTCACCGCCGGCATCATCACCGGGGCGGTATGGGCCAACTCCGCCTGGGGCACCTACTGGAGCTGGGACCCAAAGGAAACTTGGTCGCTGATTACCTGGTTTGTCTACGCGGCAACCCTCCATGCCAGATTTACCCGGGGCTGGGGCGGGCGACGCATCGCCTGGCTGGCGGTACTCGGCTTCCTTTCGGTGATCTTCACTTACTATGGTGTCAACTTCCTGCTTTCCGGCCTGCACAGCTACGGCGGAAGCTAAAAGACGATTTCCCGAAAAATTGTAAACGTCACCCGTGCCGGAGATGCGCGAAAGAGGCCAGTCCGCTATACACTTGGTATGCAGGCTGGCCGATGACAAAACAGCTTCGGTGCGGGTGACGTTTACAAATATTCTTCCTGCTTGACAAGGCTTGGCAAGTGGGTTTATAAAACAACATTTGTAAGTGAATGGGGATTCATAAACCCAATTTTATAAACCAACTGTATTAAGGGAGAAGAACAATGAAGAAAACCATTATCTGTTCCGCAGCCTTCGCACTTGCCTTCGGTTTTGCTGTTGCCAGCAACACTCTCGCCGCCGACAAGGGCCCGGCCGACATCACCCTGAAGACCGATGCAGCCAAGAAACCCGCTGTATTCCCCCATGCCAAGCATCAGGCTAAGAATGAATGCGATGTTTGCCACAAGAGCGCTGACTTCCCGGCTGACAAGAAGTGGAACATGAAAAATGGCCACGCTCTCTGCCAGGGCTGCCACAAAGCCAAGAATGCCGGCCCGACCAAATGTCCTGACTGCCACAAGTAAGTTTCCTGTTTTATAGGCAAAAAAAAGCTGCTCAATTGAGCAGCTTTTTTTTGCCTTATGCCATCCCCTGCAACCAAGGGTCAATCACCAGTCTATCCTACCTTCCACTGGTCGCTCACTCCTGATCACAGAAATCACAGCCTGCATCTCCATTTGCTTCCGGGACTAAACCCCCGCCCATGCACTTCGCAAAACTTCTCCTCAGAACATCGCCTCCGGCTCGGCCCCATTCCCCTGCTTTGCCAAGGAGATCACACTGCATATAGCGGCAATGGCGGAAAACGGCCCCAACAAAAGGAAGAGAGCAAAGGTCGCAACTCCCCACAAGGCCTCACTGATCTGCTGAAAAGAAACCCTGACCGGAACGCTTCCCGCTGCTTCGCTCACACCCGCGGAACCAATATTGATTTTATCTAAAAACTGCGTGATGGTCGTCATTGTCGTTCTCCTTATAAAAAATAGCCGTTTCCCTTGCTCAGGCGGCAACATCCCCTGATCTCTGCTCCACGCTGATCTTTCTGGGAACAAGACCGCTGGACATAAAGGCCGTACATTGCTTTCTTTTCTCAAAGGAACAATCAGCAATGTTCCAGCAGGGGGTGTACTGCAACAGCTTTTTGATGGCCGCGATGCTGATGCCATGCTCATGGATCATATCCCGCAGGCACTGAATCCACTTGATGTCATCCATGGTGTAGTAGCGCCACTGCCCGTTCCGTAAAGGCGTGATCAGGTTTTCCTTTTCGTAGATCCTCAGGGTCCGCGGATGCACTTCCAGCATTTTCGCTGCGGTTCCGATGGTGAAGATTGCCTTGTTGTCAGATATCATTGTCTCTACTCCGGTGTGAGCTTCCTGCGGGCGGGAGATCCCGCCCGCAGGAGGTCATTTGTCTTTACTCAGCCTCAAATGGGGCAGTGATCAATGATTACCGCTGGGCCGGAAAGCCTTACCGAAAAACCGCTCGCCGAGCAGGAAACCGAGACCAACAAGACCAAAACCACCCAGGGCGATCAGGAACTCGGACACGGAGGGGATATAGGAAAAGTAAGTCGGCAGCTCATCAAAACCGTTGTAGATCGGCACTGTCTGACCGGCCACTACGATGTCGAAGCGCTGGAAGTATGCACCAACCAAAACCATAAGGGCTGCGGCGGACAAAGCCTGCTGGCTCTTCATCCGAGACAGGGTCATGACCACGATGGGGGCAAGCATGCCGATCACGGTCTCGAACACCCAGAAATTCATGGAGAGCGGCCCCTGGATCAGGCTCAGAGCAGCAAGACGAGCCTCTTCGGCACCGGAGAAGGCGGCAATGAACTTCCAAGTTGTGGCAATGGCAAGGAGCACGAGGGTGCTGAACATAACCTTTCCAGCGCCCTGGAGACCTTCACGGGTGAGCTGGCTCATTTCCTCGCCACGCATCTTATAGGCCCAGTTGCTGAACAGGATGATTGCGGCAGAACCGGTCATTACGGCCGAGGCAAGAAAATAAACGGGCAGCTGGGAACCGTACCAGAACGGACGTGCGGAAAGAGTCGCGAATACCGCGCCCAGATTGGTGTTTGCCGCAAGCTCAGCCATGGCCCCAAGCACGCCGAGGGTAACGGCCATGGAGTACTTCTTGGTCAGGATCAGGTAAAACTCGACAAACATGAAGCCCACGGCCATGCTGTACAGGGTTCCCATCCACCAGATGTTGGAGGTGAGATTTGGGGAGAGCATGTTGTAGAGAAGCATGCGATGGGGATTTTCCAGTTCAAGACCGATGATGAGGAATCCGCCGAAAATGACCACGATGGAGAGATATACCATGCGGTTGGCGAGCGCGGTCAGACGGTTGTGACCAAAGATGTGGCTCAGAACAGCGAGAAGGCAGAGTCCTGTTGAGATGATCGCGAAATAAGCATAATTCGCGATCAAGATGCCCCAGGGCATCTCTCTGGTGTTAGCAAAGGCATGCTCATGCCCGACAACCTGCGCATAGAGGCCAGCGCCGACACCGACAAGGGCCAGGACCGCACAGATGATGGTGGCCTTGGTCACGGTCGGGGTAGCAACCTTTTCCTCTGCCACCTCAGCGATTGAGAATGTGTTCAACATGATTTTTCCTCCCTAAGATTTTTACGTACAGATTAACAGTTAGTTTTTAACTCACTCCCGGCCAGGGAGTTATTTCTCACAAACTTCTTTTATTTTTTATTTCAGCCTGTACTCAGACAGTTGCTGGTGTCTTCTGGAACAAGGTCTACTTTCCGGGCCGCCACCCGCTGATTGAGGAGTTTTTCCTTTCCAGAATTTTTCTTAAACTCTCCCCGGCCACCTCCTTGTCTGTGCATACGCTTATTCGGCCATGGGCTTTTCTCGCGCAACATCCCATGTCGATTAGAGTACAGAGCAAGGTGTGTGCCACAACAAGCAATCAGCGGTTCTTTTCTCTCAAATTTCCTGTTTTTCATAGAGAAGCAGGGAGTTAGAGTTCTACAAAAATTCATTTCATATCTTGCACGAACACATATTGATTCAAGTTATCTAACACAGAGGGCTTTTTATGATCCGATCACCGCCCGCAAGTGGACGCAAAAATATCCCACGCCGAACAAGGCGAGCCCCCCACACACAAGACCGCAAAACCATGTATCCCCGGAGAGATACACAACAGATGACCCTTAACCATCGGCCCATGTGCTTTCCGCCAACCACAACAAACCTCGGACACATCACACAAACTTTTACTTTAAAATCAGATAGATACACGGAAAAAGACACGGACATAGCGCAATATGCGCCACAGGAAGGTGTACCCCCACACCACGCGTGATTCAGAAAAATCTTTCCGGAATCTCAGGGGGCAGAAAGGCGCTGGTTTTACTCAACAAACAAAAACAGGAACTTCGCGGGGATACGAACGTCAGCGCTGGCCATGCCTCAATGCAAACAGAGGCTTCATGGGCTACGAATAGTTGCGGAAAGACTAAAGGCTAGAACTCACCTATTATTTGACAATAGGAATTACAGAGCTGCCCATGGCAGCGACCCATAGGTTCTGCACATTCAAGGCCTGTTGCGCGGACAGGGATATCGGCACGAAAAGAGGACAAAGGGGGATAAACAACAGGGGGGAGAATCAAAAAAAAAGCGGAAAGCCTTTTTACCGCAAAGGCTTTCCGCTTCAAAAAATCGGACCGTGGCTTTTGCCAGTCCGCCTGCTTAACTATCGAGTCGGCGGATGGAGTTCAGCCACAGAAAAAATCAATGCTTGCCCGCAGGCTTACCCTGAGGTGCCGCTCCGGTCAACTTGTTGTACCCCTTCACCCCGACATGGCAGGTTGCACAACGGGTGTTGGAGGCAAAAGCCATCTGCCCGTCATGGCATGTGCCACAGTATTTCCCCTTATACAAAGAAGCCATGGTGAAATCGGCCTTCTGCTCGGCAGTGCCGGCAGCCATTTCAAAAATCTTATCATGGCAGTTGTCACAGGACAGCCCGGCATCCATGGTGTGGGTTTTATGAAAAAACGCCACGCCTTTCACAGGTTTTGTCCAAAGAATAGGCGCCTTCGGCCCATAGGTATCCTCATCGTAGGCTTCCTCGCCAAAAGACAGGCTAGAAAAAACAAGGAGACCGACAACAGCCGCCAAGCCCACTATAGTTATTGCGCTCTTATTATTGCGTTTCATTACGGCCCTCTCCGCTGTTTGGTTAATCGTTCATGTAAAACACGTTGGGCATGGCGCCGGTTTCAGGCCGAAGAACCCAAACAACCTTTTCAGGCTTGTGGATCAATTTATAGGCTTCACTGCTGTAGTCGGTGAGATCCCCGAATATACGAACCCCAGCCGGACACGCCGCCGAACAGGCCGTCTTGCTCTCGCCCTTGGACAGGCGGGTGTCGACACAGAAGTTGCACTTGTCAACAGCACGGTTCTCTTCCTTAAAATACCGGGCATTATAAGGACAGGCAGCCATACAGGTCTTACAGCCGATGCAGCGCTTGTAATCCATCATGACGATACCGGTTTTCTTGTCCTTATAGGTTGCGGTGGTGGGGCAGACCCGGACACAGGGCGGCCGGTTACAATGGTTGCAGAGCACCGGCATGAAGACCCGCTCTTTCTCACCCTTACCAATCTCCCGCTCCTGCTGGAGAATGGTGGTGCGGTAGCCGTAAGAAGGAACGTTGTTGGTCTTCACACAGGCCTCCATGCACCGCTCACAATCAATACAACGATTCTGACGAATAACCATCGTATAGTGAGGGCTGTACGGAAATTTTCCAGATTCTGGCACCGGACCCATGGCGCTCTCGGCGTTACGGGCGGAGGTCAAGGAAAGCACGGACCCTCCGACAAAAACACCGGTTACCGCCAAACCAAAGCGAAGGAATCGGCGCCGTTCCTCGGAAGGAAGGTTTTCAACCCCCTCATTCTCGAGTTTCTTAAAATCATCTATCTTCATTCTCACGTCTCCTCAATGTATTTCAGAAGGGTGCTCGACCTCTTCCACCCTTCAGGAATCGGATAATCCAGAAGGTACTTAAGCAATTAATCTCTGGATTAATTGCCGGTAGGTAAATTCCACGCATTCTAATTTGACAAGCACGCATGTCAAGATAATTTTTCGGCCAGAGTATTAGACAAATTCAACAAACTGCCCTCTCCTTCGCACCATAGCCATCCGCAGGCCAGAAAAAACAGCCAATTACGCCTTTCTACAAGCATACTCTCTTATTTTCTGCTATATTTTCATACTCGATAATCCTTATTAAACATACCGGAACAATTCCCCCTGACTGCCGCCATGGAAAATACGACAACCCCACTCCCTCCCCCCCCTGTACAAGAGGCCGTTTTCACCGTAGATGAAAACTGGCAGATCACCTTCTTCAACGAAGCCGCTGAAAAACTCATGGGTCTCACCACCGGCGAGACCATCGGCAAGAGCTGCCAGGATGTGTTCAGCGGAGCCGGCAGATTCGAAGCCCTGTGCAGCCTGTACGGACCGCTGGCCTCGGGCCGGGCCATGCACGGATTACGGGTCGTGATGAACAAGCCGGACAGCCAGGAATCGGTTATCCTCCTGGTCACGGCGATCCCTATTCCCGACAAAAACGGCAATCTCTCCGGCGCAATCATCACCCTCCGCGACGCCAGCGACCCCGGCCAGATCTACCCGCTGGTCTTGGACAGCATCGCCGACGGCGTCTTCACCGTGGACAAACGCTTCCGCATCACCTCCTTCAACAAGGCGGCGGAACAGATCACCGGCTGGACAGCCCAGGAGGTGGTTGGCGCCTCCTGCAACAAAATTTTCAAATCCAATATCTGCGGGGCGGACTGCATCCTGGCCCAGAGCGTCAACGACGGAAAGTCCATCGTCAATCGTTCCATCTATATCAAAGGGAAAAATGGCCGAACCATCCCGGTCAGCATCAGCGCCTCGCCCCTTGTTGACCCGGATGGCCAAGTCATCGGCGGGGTCGAAACCTTCCGCGATGTGACCGCCAACCTGCAACAAGATCTTATTCTGGACAGCATTGCCGACGGCGTTTTTACCGTGGATCGAAACTGGAACCTGACCTCCTTCAACAAGGCCGCAGAACACATCACCGGGTGGAGCAAAGATGAAGTCCTCGGCAATCCCTGCAACACCATCTTCCACTCCAGCATCTGCGGCGACAACTGCATTCTCGCCCAGAGCGTCGAGAGCGGCAAACCCATCGGCAACCGCTCCATATTTATCAAGGGCAAAGACGGGGAGACCATCCCGATCAGCATCAGCGCCGCCCCACTCACCGACCCGGACGGGGACGTGATCGGCGGGGTGGAAACCTTCCGCGACCTGACCTCGGTCATGACCAAGGATCTGGTGCTGGAAAGTATCGCCGATGGCGTGTTCACCGTGAACCGCAGCTGGAAGATCACCTCCTTCAACCGGGCGGCCGAGCTGATTACGGGTTGGAAACGGCAGGACGCCATCGGCAAGTCGTGCAGTGACGTATTCCACTCCAGCATCTGCGGCGACAACTGCGCCATTGCCCAAAGCCTTTACAGCGGCAAGCCCGTGGCCAACCGTTCCATCTTTGTCAAAAACATCGAAGGCAAGCAGATCCCCTTGAGCATCAGCGCCGCCCCGCTTCTTGACCACGAAGGCAATGTCATCGGCGGAGTGGAAACCTTCCGGGATCTCAGCGTGGTCACGGAACTCCGCAAGCAGCTTTCCCGGCGCTACACCTTTGGCGAAATTCTCAGCAAGAGCGCATCCATGCAGCGCATCTTCAGCATCCTTCCTGAAATCGCCCGCAGCGAGAGCAATGTCCTAGTGCTCGGCGAGTCGGGTACCGGTAAAGAGCTGGTGGCCCGCGCCATTCACACCTCAAGCCAGCGCAACAAAGGCCCTTTCATGGCGGTCAACTGCGGAGCCCTGCCGGAAACCCTGCTTGAGTCGGAGCTTTTCGGCTACAAGGCCGGCGCCTTCACCGACGCCAAGCACGACCGGCCGGGCCGCTTTGCCAGCGCTGAAAAAGGTACCCTGTTCCTTGACGAAATCGGCGATATCCCCGCCTCCCTCCAAGTCAAACTCCTGCGCGTTCTCCAGGAAAAGGTGTATGAACCTCTGGGCTCCAATAAACCGGTCAAGGCCGACGTACGGATCATCGCCGCCACCAACCGCAACCTGCAGCAGCTCGTCCAGGAAGGCATCTTCCGGGAAGATCTCTTCTATCGCCTGAACGTGGTAAAAATCATGCTGCCCCCCCTGCGGGAGCGCATGGAAGACGTTCCCATGCTCGCCGAACATTTCGTCAAACAGTTCAGCACCCAACAGGGCAAGGATATCGTCGGTATCTCCGATGAAGCCCTGGGTATTCTCATGCGCTACAACTTCCCCGGCAATATCCGCGAGTTGGAGAACATCATCGAATACTCCTTCATCCTCTGCCATGGTGGATTTATCCGACCGGAACATCTGCCCGAGCCCTTTTCCCCCAAACCCCATGACAGCCAGCAGCCCGGCGCCATCCCTCTCCACAAGCCGCAACCTCTCGACGAGATCGAGAAACAGGCGATCTTTCACTCCTTGGAGCGGAATCACTGGCGGCGGATGACCACTTGCCGGGAGTTGGGGATCTCTAAGGACACCCTGCGGCGGAAGATAGAACGCTACGGGCTGAAGAATCCCTTTGGCGAAGAACTCGGCGACTGAACGCCGCCTTGCGCCACCAATCTTTTTCGGCAAGACAGGGGTGAGGGCATTATTGGAATCGCCTCACAACAACGCGCCGCCGATGCCGATTATCCCCGGCGCGCATTGCCGTGCCTGGGCCGGAAATCCCCGCTTAAGATTTTTGCCAGACCATCACCAGTTGCCTTGGCTTTTCACCCCATCATCCCGATGGTTTTGCGAAAGCGGACCAGCGTGATGCCGAAAAAGGCCGCACCTATCAAAACGAGAGTGATACATTGCGGCCACACCACATCCAGACCTGCCCCTCGATAGAGAATCGCCTGGGCCAGTGAGACAAAATGGGTGGTCGGTGCTATCTGCATTACGACTTGAATAAAGTCAGGCATGCTTTCGCGCGGTGTGACCCCGCCAGAGAGCATCTGTAGCGGTAACAGCAAAAGCATCAAAAGCAGCCCGAACTGCGGCATCGAGCGGGCGATGGTGCCCAGAAAAATCCCCATGGAGGTGGTGGCGAACAGGTGCAGGGCGGTGCCGAGCAGAAAGAGGGCGAGCGAACCTTCAATGGGCACCGAAAGGAGGCCCTGGACCACAAAGACCAGGGAAAAAGCACAGGAGACAAGGACCACCAGCCCCATGGACCAGACCTTGCTCGCCATGATCTCAAAGGGCGTCACCGGCATGACCAGCAGATGTTCGATGGTGCCATGCTCCCGTTCACGAATAAGAGCGGCACCCGTGAGCACGATGGACAGCATAGTGACGTTGTTGATTACCTCCATCACAGCACCGAACCATGTTTGGGTCAATGAGGGGTTGAAGCGCGCCCTCAGTTCGAGCTCGACCGGTTGCACTGCTGTCCCGCGATACCGCTGAACGAATTCGGCTACCTCGCTACTGATCATGGTCTGGATATAGCCGCTGCCGCTAAAGGCTTGAGTCATACGGGTCGCATCCACATTCAGCTGAATCGTTGGTTGTCGCCCTGCCAGCAGATCAGACTGAAACTCCGGGGGAATGTTCAGTGCAAAAGTATCAAGACCGGCATCCATCCGGCTGTCCATCTCGGCCGGGGTAATCAGCACCGGCGGCAGAAAATGCGGCGGATAAAAGGAGTCAACGATACGCGCCGACAGCGGCGACTGATCTTCGTCAACGATGCCGATCGGTGCCTTGTTGAGGGTTTCCGGCATTGCCGTGGCTCCCGAATAAACCGAAATCGTGAAAGCAAAGACGATCAGCGCTTGCATTATCGGATCACGGACCAGGCTGCGCAGTTCCTTGATGCCCAATTGTCGAATGTTGTCGAGCCGCATGTTCAACGCTCCTGTTTGTGCAACAACAGCACGCAGAGCCACGTCAACAACGGAACGGCAAGGATGAGCGGCATGAAGGATGCCTGAAGGTCCGCAAAACCAAGTCCCTTGGAAAATGTTCCGCGGGCAATGATCAGGAAATACGTGGTGGGGTAGATGGTACCGATCATCCTGCCCAACCCCTCCAAAGCCGAGACCGGGTCGGTCATGCCGGAAAACTGTACGGCGGGCAGGATGGTGAGCACGGCCGTGCCGAAGATGGCCGCAATCTGGCTGCGCACAAAGGTGGAGAACAGCAAGCCCATGGCGGTGGCCGAAGCGACATAGAGCAGGGCCGCGGCGGAGAGGGCCAAAAAACTCCCCTTCATCGGCACGCCGAAAACGGTCACCGCCAGCAAGGACATGAGCAAAAAATTCACCATTGCCAGGCCGATATAGGGCAGTTGTTTGCCGAGCAGAAACTCAATCCGCGTCACCGGCGTGACATAGAGGTTGACGATGGAGCCCAGCTCTTTTTCCCGTACCACACTGAGCGCCGTGAGCATCGCCGGAATCATCAACAACAACAGGGGAATCACCGCCGGCACCATTGCGACCAGACTCTTGACCTCGGGGTTGTAGCGAAACCGGGTTTCGATCTTGATCAGACCGGTGGAGCGGGACTGGCCAAGCTTGCGCGCCGCCATCTCGGCCAGCCAATGGGCATGCATTCCGCGCACATAGCCCTGAATGGTTTCGGCCCGTTGCGGCATGGCGCCGTCGATCCAGGCCCCGATTGCCATCGGGGTGCCGCGCCCCAGGTCGCGGGCAAAGCCCGGCGGTATTTCCAGGGCCAGGCTGATCTCGCCACTCCGCATGCGTCGGTCCAGATCGGCGTAATCGGTAATGGGTGCGTGTTCGATGAAGTAATAATGGGAGCCGGCGAGGTTGAGCGCATAATCGCGGCTGGTCGAGGTTTGATCGCGATCGAGCACGGCAAAGGAAAGATCCTCCACATCCAGGGTGATCCCGTAGCCCATGATCAGCATGAGCATTACGCTGCCGAGCAGCGCCAGGGTGGCCCGAATCGGATCCCGCTGGAGCTCCAGCCCTTCGCGCCGGCTGTAGCTGAGCAGACGGCGAAGATCGAAGCCGATTTTTTTGATCGGGACGCTCCTGTCGTGGGGTGGCGGTGGGGGAGGGAGCATTGCCGCGTCTGCTGACAACTCCGGACTCTTGCTTTCGAGTACAGTGTCTTCCAGGTAGCCGATAAAAGCCTCTTCCAGGGTTGTTGTCCCGCGGGTTTGCATCAATGCGGCGGGTGTATCGCTGACCAGCACCAAGCCTGCGTGCATCAGGGAGATGCGGTCGCACCGTTCGGCTTCGTTCATGAAATGGGTGGAGATGAAGATGGTGACCCGGTCATGGCGGGCGAGGTCGATCAACATTTGCCAGAACCCATCCCGGGCGATCGGGTCCACCCCTGAGGTGGGTTCATCAAGGATCAGCATCTCCGGCCGATGGATCATCGCCACCGCCAGGGAGAGGCGTTGGCGTTGCCCCAAGGGGAGACTGTCGGGCAGCGCCGCCATGATTCCTGTCAGGCCGAAGCGGCGGGCCATTTCGCTCACCCGGTCCGGAATCTGTTCGGCGGGGACGCTGAAAAGTCGGGCGTGCAAGGTGAGGTTCTGCTCCACGCTCAGCTCGGAATAGAGCGAAAAGGACTGGGTCATATAGCCGACGCGGCGCCGGGTCTCAAGATCCTTGGGGTTTATCGTCTGGCCGAAGAGCCACGCCTCCCCCTCGCTGGCCGTCAGCAACCCGGTGAGCATCTTCATGGTCGTGGTCTTGCCGCAGCCGTTGGAACCGAGAAAGCCGAAGATCTCGCCGCGGGCGATGCGGAAGCTCACCCGGTCCACCGCCGTGAAGTCGCCGAAACGCATGGTCAGATCCTTCGCCTCGATGGCGATTTCCTCGCCATCGGTTTCGCGTGGCGGGATGCGGATCGCTCGGTGGCCGGCGCGCTTTTCTTCCGGCAGCAAGGCAATGAAGGCCCCCTCCAGGGTCTCGCTGGCGGTGCGCTCAAGCAGCTGCCGGGGGGTACCGGTGGTCAGCACCCGCCCGCCATCCATGGCCACCAGCCAGTCGAAGCGGGCGGCCTCTTCCATATAAGCGGTGGCCACCAGGACGCTCATCCCGGGTTGCCCGGCTCGAATGCGGCCGATCAACTCCCAAAACTGTCGGCGCGAGAGCGGATCAACCCCGGTGGTGGGTTCATCGAGGATCAGGAGATCGGGATCGTGGATGAGTGCGCAGCAGAGGCCGAGTTTTTGCTTCATCCCGCCGGAAAGCTTGCCTGCCGGACGGTCCCGGAAAGGCGCCAGGCCGGTGCTGACGAGCAGGTCGGCGATGCGGCGCTCTCGTTCGCTGCTCTCTTGGGAGAAGAGCCGGCCGAAGAAATCGATGTTTTCGAATACCGACAGGGTTGGGTAAAGATTTTTGCCCAGTCCCTGAGGCATATAGGCAATGCGCGGGCAGACGGATTTCCGGTGGTGGGCTTCGGCCATATCCCCGGCCAGCACCGCAATCCGGCCGCTCTG
The DNA here is from genome assembly GCA_964441875.1 of uncultured Desulfurivibrio sp. GTDB lineage: Bacteria > Desulfobacterota > Desulfobulbia > Desulfobulbales > Desulfurivibrionaceae > Thiovibrio. The sequence goes on along the minus strand of CAYTVV010000012.1, from coordinate 31,518 downwards.
GATGATGCGGGCGCCGGCGATCAGCGAGAAGAGCGTAGATTTTCCTACCCCGTCCGGGCCGATCAAGCCGACCATTTGTCCGGCCGGCAGATCAAGGGTGACCGTGTCCAAGGCCAGGGTCTTGCCGTAGTGCAGGCTGACCTCGGTTAACGATGCAACCGGGGGCGTTTCTGCCGCAAGCGACGCGGGAGGCGACTCGGCCTCGCTCATTGCGGGAGCCTCACCTGCAGGGCGGGCGGCCACGCAATCTGCGGATCGAGCCGGACATGGGCCATGCCCGGCAGGCCGGTCTTGACCTGCCGGATATGTTTCTTGAGCAGATCCGGGGCGATGTGCGCTTTGACCCGGAACATCAGCTTCTGCCGTTCGCTGGCGGTCTCCACGGTCTTGGGGGTAAATTGGGCGACATCGGCGACGAAGGAAACCGTCGCCGGGATGACGTAATCCGGGGCGGCATCGAGCACCAACCGCGCCTCGGAGCCGATCGCGACCCGGCCCGCAATGGCGGATGGCAGAAAGAAGGTCATGTAGACATCGCTCAGGTCGAGCAGGTTGAGGATCTTGCCCCCGCCGGCAACCACCTCGCCGGGCTGAGCAATGCGGTACTGCACGCGGCCGTCGCGGGTCGCCTTCAAGGCGCTGTCGTTGATGTCTGCCTGGAGTCGTTCGATCGTGGCCCGTGTCGCCTCGACAACCGAGCGCGCTTCAACCTCCTGGGATTGTGCCGTGGCAATCGCGGCTTCGGTCGCGGCTATCTGAGCTTTTGCCGCCCGGATTGCCGCTTGGCTGCTCAGGGCTTGGGCGCGATCATCGTCGAGTTCCTGGGTGGAGACGGCACCCATGCCAGCCAAGGGTTCCGAACGCGATAGACGTTTTTGAGCCGCATCAAGTTCGGCCTCGCGTTGCGCGAGCAACGCCAGAGCGGCGGCCTTCTCACTCCGGCGTTGCACCACTTGGTTCTGCACGGTTTTAACAGCGCTTTCTGCCTTATGAAGATATGCTTCGGCCTCGCGGCGCTGGGCATCGAGGACTTCGGTATCCATGCGTGCGACAATCTGCCCGACGGTGACGAAGTCGCCTTCGTTCACCAGAATAGCTTTGATTCGGCCTGAGGTTTTGGCGGCGATGTCGATTTCAACCGCCTCGATGCGACCGTTGCCGCTGGAAATTCCCTCATTCTTTTCGTTGCCGCCGTATCGTTGCCATGCGACCACAGCCAAAATGCCAATTGCCATAGACCCCACGGCTCTGATCAACCATTTTTTCCGCTGTTCGATCATTGCTCTTCCTCAATCAGCCAAGGCGTGTCTAACGCCTTTCATTTCAGATCAGTCAATCGGGGAAGAGATCCTGCCACCCCCATATCCACCATGCGGCTACTGCCAATTCGACCAAAACGATTTGTTTTTCGCACTTGCTTTTCCATAAAATTACACCCAGAGTTTTCACCCTCAGAAATTTCTTCCACTGCGCCGGATGGAGATGAGCAGCCAGATTCCGGCCACTGCCGCACTGATAAATCCCAGCAGACCGAACAGGGGTAGGCCAAACAATACAGGGCCGCGCTCGACGGTCATAACGATGGCCGAACCGATAATCAGGGCGGCGATGACCACGCCCATAGTCAGACGACTGGTGGCGCAGTCCAGTTGGTTCCCAAAATCCTGCAACCGTGTCACATCTACGTGCACTTGGAGTCTGCCGCTCCGGGCGGAACGCAAGAGCTGTCGCAAGTCCTGAGGCAAACCGGTAAGGATGTCGAGACCGTCGACAACCGCTTGCCATCCCCGTTTGACAAGGGCATCCGGGGCATAACGAGCCTGGAGTGCCCGGCGCAGGAAAGGTGAAAACTCCGTTACCATATCAAACTCCGGATCAAGCTGTCGCCCCATCCCTTCCAAGGTGATCAACGATTTAATCAACAGCGTCAAATCCGGCGGCAAAATAAGATGATAGTCACGGAGCAGGGTGGTCAGATCAGTCAGGATGGTGCTGATATTGAGTTCTTTCAGGGGAACGCCATGATACTGATCAACGAGGCCATCAATTTCTAATTTTAGACTGTCCAGGTCGATTTTTGCCTCCCCGGCCCAATCGAGCAGCACTTCGACAACACGGTCGGCCTCCCTCTCCACCATGCCATGAAGCAGGTCCACCACCTGACTGCGGCGATCGACAGACAATCGTCCAACCATACCAAAATCGATGATGGCGATTCGGTTTTCCGGCAGGTAAAAGATATTGCCCTGGTGAGGGTCGGCGTGAAAAAAACCATCCACTAAAATCATCTTCAATACGGCTTGGACGCCGCGTTGAGCCAGAATTTTCCGGTCCAGGCCGGCCTGCCCTACGGCTGTGAGATCGCGGCCGGGGATACCGCTGATAGTTTCCTGTACGTTCATCCGTTCGCCGGTCCATGTCCAATAGACTTTTGGGATGACGATTTCGTCGTGGAGGCTAAAATTATGGGCAATCCGTTCCGCATTGCGGCATTCTGCCGCCAAGTCCAGTTCGCGACGCAGAGACAGGGTGAACTGACGCACCACCTCTCGCGGTCTGAACCGGAACATCTCCGGGGACTCGGCCTCGACAATTTTCGCCAGGCGCAGCAGGAGCCGCAGGTCAGCTTCGACGATCGGCCGGATGCCGGGGCGCCGGACCTTGACAATGACATTCTCCCCTCCCCGCAATCGGGCGCGGTGGACTTGGGCAATGGAGGCTGCGGCCAGCGGCTCGGGAACCAGTTCGGCGAAAACCTCTTCCGGCACAGTGCCTAGATCCTCCAGCAACTGCTGCCTGATCTGGACGAACGGTACTGACGGCGCCCTATCCTGCAATTTTTCGAATTCAGCGATCCATTCAGGGGAAAACAAGTCCATGCGTGTAGCGAGGATCTGGCCCAATTTGATAAAAGTCGGCCCCATCTCCTCCAGCGCTCGCCGCACTCTCGCGGGCGGCTCCAATCGCGCCAGTTCACCGGCCTCTTGCCAGTGTAGCATCTTGCCTGCGCGTTCCAAGGCACTGGCCATCCCCAACCGACGAACCATATCACTGAATCCGTAACGGACCAAGATTGAGGCGATATCGTGGAGCCGCCCCAGATCGCGGGCAGCAGTCAGGGTTTCCCATAAAACGGAGGGCATCACTATTCCTTTTTGTTAGTGCCCTTTTTCTTGAGCGTTTCAGCAATCCCCTCTAAAAAACCGGCGGCAGCCATGGAAATCTTTATTCCCACCTCCTTGGCCATGTCGGCGCCGACACTCACGTTTTCGCGCATGTTCTCTTCCTGTTGCCGGGTCAGCGTTTCCACCGCCTTTTTCGCCGCCGCACCCACCGCAGTGCCGGTATTGCGGGCGTGCTGTACCAAATCGCCCAGCACATTCCTTACCGTGTCATCCGAGGCCCGGGCTATATCATTTGCGGACTCCAGAAACATATCCTCCAGTGTCCGCAAATCATTCAGCCCACGTTGAAGATTCTGAGAGCCGAATTCCTTAATGTGACCAGCCGCCTCTTCGATGGCCAGTTTGGAAGCCTCCGCCGACTTCGCCAAAGCCTCGTCCACACCGGTCATCACCTCCCGCAATGCATGGTCGACCCTGGCGCCTTTCTCCTTTGCTCCAAGACTCGCGCCCTCCAGCACAGCTTGAACGACCTCCTGACTTTTTTGTACATCCAGGTGGCCTGTGCTCAGCGCCTTCAAGGTGATATCCCGGACGGTCTCATGGATGTTTACCCCGTCCGCCACGGCGACACGAGCTTCATGCTCTATTTTTCTGCTCTGATTTTTCCGTTGTGTCTGCGCGGTCATTGCCTTCTCCTCTGTAAGTTAGGTTACCATAAAAGGAATGGACTGTATTGCCCGACCAACTTTCAACAACAACCTGAGTCTTCTCAGATTTTTTATACGATACCGATTTTTCCCCGCGCGCTCTCATAGCCGATCTCAATAATCTCCTTAGCGCGACCGAAATCCAGGAAGCGAATGTGCCCCAACAACGGCTGGATAAGGATGTCCGGTCGGTCAGCCTCCAAACGATATTGAGTAATACGTGTTTCCATGATGTTGATTGAGGCAAGCAGCACTTCGAATATGCTGGGCAATGACTCCCCAGACGAAAGCCAGCGCGAAAACTGCATCGCGCCCGGCGCTCCATGGTCAAGCAATTTGGCCTTAATTTCCTGTATGGACTGGCGATAGCCCTCCACCCAGCGGCTGAACATGTCAAATTCCCCATCCACTGTGGCGACCGGCATGTTTACTCGCTGCGACTTAAGATTCTTGCCGGCAACGATGTCGTGGTTGAGATCCACCGCGATCACGATTTCGGCCCCCATGGCACGGACAACGCTCACCGGTACCGGGTTGGTGAGGCCGCCGTCCACCAGGATATGGCCATTAAGACGCACCGGGGTGAAGATGCCGGGCACGGAAATACTGGCCCGCACTGCTTCGATGACATCCCCCTGTCGAATGGCAACCTCCTCGCCGGTCTGGATATCCGTCGCGACGGCACAAAAAGGCGTTGGTAGAGTCTCAATGGCATCGGCACGGATATGGGCGCGTACCAGTTCACCCACCTTAACGCCGTCAATCAGCCCCGACTTTGGAAAAACGACATCAAAAAATGAGACGATTCTCATCCATTCAAAATCCTGGAAGGTTGCTTCCAGAGCGTCCACCTTGCCTGCGGCATAAATCGCGCCGATCAAAGCGCCAATGCTGGTGCCAGCAATGAAATCTATCTTGATTCCTGCCTCTTCCAGTGCACGGATGACGCCCAGATGCGCTAGGCCGCGTGCCGACCCGCCGCCTAGCGCCAGGCCGATCCTGGCATCGACGCGCTGGCACATAATTGATTGTCTCGACTCTCCTGTCATGTTTTTTTACCAAAAGTCACGGCCTGGAACAAAGGCAGTATTCGTGTGATCATCTTGCTAGCGATATCGTTCCGCCCTTCCTTCATCAGTTTTGGCAAGAACCTCCCCCCGCGCCTGACAAACCCGGACACGCACTGCTAAGAAATAAAAGGCACACGACTATTCTGATAACAGACCGCATTGTTTTCATATTATCCCTCAAAGCTGATCACGTGTCCATCTGGAAACGAGGATGGGCCCTGCAAGATTTTTCAATTCACTGGCAAGAAATTCTTCGGGTGCGGCGGCGTAACTTTGATACAGTTTTGGGGCCAACGACAAAAACGATTGGAGATACTCCGGATCAAAGGCTTTTCCTGACTCTTCCGTCATTAGCCTAAGGCTTTCTTCCAAGGAGTAAGGCTGTTTGTAAGGACGCCCGGAGGTCAAGGCGTCAAAAACATCAGCAATAGAGAACAGACGAGCAATAGGCGGAATTGCCTTACCGGCTAAGCCGTTTGGATATCCCGTGCCGAGATAGTGTTCATGATGCCCTTCTACAACCGCCTCAGCCCCGCGCAGAAAAATGCTGTGGCGGAGGATATCAAGGCCTTGCGCAACATGCGTCCGCATAATTCTGGTTTCTTCTTCATCAAGCGGACCCGGCTTAAGCAGAATTTTGTCGGGAATTGCGATTTTCCCAATGTCGTGAAGAAAGGCGCCGACAACCAGATCGTGCATCTCGGCCTCAGGAATACGAAGCGTTCCGGCCAAATGAATTGCGTACAAAGTGACCCTGTAATTATGCACGCTGGTGTCGCTGTCCCTTTTTGCTATCAAGCTCCCTAGCATGATCAAGGTCTCGCCCCTGGCTCTCATATTGTCCAAAGCTTGTCGTTTCAACGCTTTCTGATGCAGGCGCAAAACAGGATAGAGAAGTATCGTTGTGGCATAAACAAGAAGATAAAAAGCAATAATCATCCCCAGCAAGTCATAATGAACTTGCCCTGAAAGCTGATACGCATAGCGAACCAGCGCATAATGATCAGTAACATCGACTTGCCGCAAATGAGCCTCGGTTAACAACCGCAGGATACCAAGCATAAACGCAAAGTTTGTTCCCACTAGGGTCGCCGCCAGAAATAGCTTTAACCCAAGTCCATCGGCCATAAACAGTTTTCGCAACCATCTATACATTACATTGGGACTGATCGGGTTGGAGGGGGAAATAGGGGAAGAATGAGACCACGATGGCAAATTAGCATCATTCATTTTTTGGAACTCCGTTCTATGACGCTTGGAGCTAGATCGTCCCACACCCTAGTCAACGAACAATTGAGAAACCTACCCTCGCCTGTGTGCCACGATCTAGATTGTAGTCTAACAGGCTTTCTCCGTATCCAGTGAATAGCTGAAAATGCAGAAAACCTCCTGTACGGGCAAAAAAAGCCTTACGTAACGGATAGGAAAGATCCAGCTGGGCACTGCCATACCCGGCGGTACCGCTGCGCAATTGTGTAGCCATCATCCAGCCATCCTCATGTCCATAGCGGAAATTCCAGTCCACATACCCTCGATAGCGCTGGATATCTGGGTTTTCTTCTTTATCCAGATATCCATAAATTTTGGGCGCGAAGATCAACGCGCGTTCATTCATAAATTTGATGCGCCAGACAGGCTGCGCAAAGAGGGTGTTAATGCTGCGAGAACTCACGTCATCCTTACCGTTCGATTCGTGTTCAAAGCCAGTGCGAAGCAGGTCGGGCATCAGACCATTGCCGATGATAGCGCCCTGCCAGAAAAGACTGGGACGATAGGTGCTGTCATGAAAGGGTGCCGAATCTTCCCCAAGATCCCAGAGCGAAGTCTGCGTATAGCCGAAATGCAGACGGGAAAGCAGTGGAACCCACGCCACTAGACGACTGCCAGAATCAAAAATCCGGTATTTAAAACTCAGTTGAAAGCGTGCATTGATGCCGCCGTTGTCGCCCACGGCAAAGTATATGGGCTCATTGACCGACAAGGCAGGTTCGTTTGCAGGGAACAATATGTCACCGACAGCACTAGGCTGCATAACTGGCGATGCTGCTGTCACTAAAGGCGCCGGGGTCTGCTTGATGGGATCAGGAAGGGTGACCAGCAGAGCCAACCGGTTCGATTCGACTCCCGCCAGCTCAACCCGCACCATCCCTGTGAGATAATGCGGCAATACCCCGTAATACGTTCGTCGGGTATCCCCCATAGCGGCCGTCCCTGCAGCGGCAACCTCCACTTCCAGTGTCCTGCCGTCATGCACCACCTTGAGCCTGAGCCTTGTCGGCCAATCAACCTGCGCCGAGGGCTTAACGACATCAAACGCAATCGGCGCGCCTGCAAACGCGGTCTCGTCCTGAGTCACAATTAACCAGGACGGAATTACCGCCCAGGCTAACGGCACAACGGTTAAAAGAACCAACAGTAGCAAAGAACAAATCGCTATCAAGCGATTCAACGATTTCGTCCTCCCTTGCAGCTTCCGTCCTGTCCAACGCCCCATAATATGTCCCAGAGTAAGGCAAAAAGTTGTTTCTACACACTCTCATAGCCGACCCCAGCGCGTCCAAAATTCAGGAAGCGTATGGGGCACAACGCCTGACCAGAATTTGACATAATGATGACAAGTCCAGATTGCAACAGTTCTTGCCTTGTAACTCCTTACGATTGTGTGGTGGGATTTTTGAGTTTCAGGGCGATCCGCGCCACATGTCCTCCTTGAAAACGGGCTCCGGCCAGTTCATTGTCACTTGGCATTCGTTCTCCTTGTCCTCCGACGATGGTCGATGCGCCATAAGGTGACCCGCCGCTGACTTCGCTAATCCCCATCTGACCTGCAAAGGCATAGGGCAGGCCAACTACCACCATGCCATGGTGCAGTAATGTGATGTGAAAACTGAGAATGGTCGATTCCTGACCACCATGCTGCGTGGCAGAGCTGGTAAACACGCTGCCTGGCTTTCCAACCAGAGCTCCCTTTTGCCAAAGACCGCCGCTGGCATCCAAAAACTGGCGCATCTGGCCGCACATGTTGCCGAAGCGGGTCGGAGTGCCAAAGATAATTGCATCTGCCTCAGCCAAATCATCCATCGTGGCAACCGGGATATGTTGCATTCCTTTCTGGGCATCAAGCGCTCCCATCTTCTCCATCACTGTCGAGGGAAGGGTCTCCGGAACTTTTTTTATCACCGCCCCGCACCCGGCTACCGCCCGAACACCTTCCGCCACAGCTTCGGCCATCTTGTAAATGTGCCCATACATACTGTAATGAACGATCAACACCTTACACATGTTTTGTTTCTCCTTTTATCAACCTACAGCAGAGATTAGTCTGTGACCTGAGTCAGACCCTAAGCAGAGGAACGAATATATGTCGCAATTCCTGATCGGTGGGCGACAGGGCTGCCGGTGATAAAAATTCCTGAATTTTGGCAGCTTTCGTCATGTGTGCAAAATCGTGATGCTTGATTGCCCTCTTTGACTAATTTTCTCGTCTTTCCCTTGACTATATTTTTTGTTATTCGCACTTATAAGGAGCAAGCATTATAGAGTTCGTATGTCAGTAGGGTTGCCCGTTATCTTTACGATAAAGCGAGAGGTAACTATATTCACCAACTTCAATCTCTCGGGGTTTCACTGAAGTGAACCCGTGAAAACGGAGCATCTCGTCCAGCTCCGCCGATTTGATACGAATATTGATCGGCAGGCCGAGGTGACCGGATATTTTCTTGAATTCAATCACAGCCAGAACGCCGCTTGGCTTCAAGACCCTCTTAATTTCACTCAATGCTTTCTCATCGTCGCCCTGCGGCACCAAGTCATAAAATGCCGTGACCATGAGGCAAATATCTATTGTGTTGTTACCCAAAGGAAGTGAAAGCGGGCCAGCGACCTTTGGGACGACATTGGTGATACCTTCAGCCAAAATTTTATCGGTCAACCGATCAATTATCCCCTCCTGCAAATCAAAGGCATATATCCGCCCCTGCTCCCCAATTCGGCTTGCTACAGCTAGGACATAGTCGCCACGGCCACAGACAGCATCAAGAAAAATTGTGTCTTCCTTGATTTCCATTTCTCGGAAGAACTTTTCCTGGTCGATTAAATCGAAGCTGCTCTTGCCAGTGGGAATATTTTTTTGCTGATTCATCCACACACCTCTTCAGCCCCATGTCATGCGTTTCCCTGAATTCAATCCTCTCTCTTCTGGCCTCCACTCCATGTTAATGACCATATGGAGAGGCGCTCCATATGGTCAGCATGAAGAATCCCCCTGTGACAACAGCATGCATTGGGCGCCAGTCCGCGAGCAACCCTTCTCCAAGCACCTTGCAGAGAGTCTCATTGTTAGTTAACCGGTAAAGCCAGGCTAAAACCAACATCTGAAAAATCAGTGTTTGCAAAGCAGGTGAATCAGATTGATCGGCCAGTCCGGCGGTGGTTCCTTGGCCAAAACGTAAAATGCCACAGCAAGAGAGAGTAATGCGATCACGATATACAAAGCCAACCTGAATGGTTTCATGAATCCCTCCGGTTACGTGTTTGGTGCTTCACCTCAGCAGCGGATCACGGAGTTTGTGGCGCAGACGCGATTTCTCCGCCGCCACCCAACACTTTATATAATGTCACCAGGTTCTGCAGCCGCGTTAACCGGGTGGCAATCAACCCCTTTTGGGCACCATAGAGCGAACGCTGGGAATCCAACGCATTCAGATAGCTGTCCACCCCTTTTTCATAACGAGCTTGGGAGAGGCGGTAACTCGTGGCGGTGGCATCGGTGAGCGACTGCTGCGCAGCCACCTGGTCGTCGATGGTTCCCCGCTGAGCAAGGGCGTCGGCCACTTCCCGGAAGGCTGTCTGAATCGTCTTCTCATACCGGGCAACGGCGATGTCTCGATCCACTTCTGCCACCCTCAAGCCAGCCCATCTGCTGCCAGCATCGAAAATCGGGAGAACTATTTGTGGTGCGAAAGCCCAGGCGCCCGAGCCTGATTTGAAGAGACCGGATAACTCCTCGCTCCCGACACCGATAGAACTAACCAGAGTGATGCGTGGGAAAAACGCCGCCCTTGCCGCGCCTATATTGGCATTGAACCCCTTAAGCTGATTCTCAGCCTGCAGGACATCGGGACGCCGCAGCAGCACCTCGGACGGCAAACCGGGGGAGATGTCCTTCATTGCTGTAAGTGTTTCGGATAATGTCTGGGGAAGTAATTCGGCTGGGACCGTCGACCCGACTACCAAGTTGAGGCCGTTTTCGTCTTGGGCCACCAGAGTAAGGTAGCGGGCGATATCCACCCGCGCTGCATCCACCCGGGTTTGCGCCTGCCGCAAATCCAACTCTGAAGAAGCGCCCATTTCAAAGCGACGCTGAATTAATTGGTAGGTGCTCTGTTGAGCGTCCAGAGTATTTTGGGCCAGTGCAAGCAGTTCACGGTCGGCAGCCAGGGTCAAGTATTGCGTAGCTACCTCTGCGACCAAGCTGATCTGGACAGTGCGTCGCGCCTGCTCGGTAGCAAGATATTGTTCTAATGCCTGATCCTTCAGACTTTGCACGCGACCGAACAGATCAAGTTCGTAAGCGCTGACCCCAACACCTACGTTATATTGATGAACGGTTTCGGCCTGACCTGTGGTCGAAAGGGTCTCAGGGATCCGTTGTTTGCTGCCGGCAGCGGTGGCGTCGATCTGCGGAAACAGCTCGGCACGTTGGATTCGGTACTGAGCCCGTGACCTCTCGATATTGAGAGCGGCGATGCGCAGGTCGCGGTTATTTTCCAGTGCGAGAATAATCAATTTCTGCAACTGCTGATCAACAAAGAATTCCTGCCAGGGGATATCGGCCACTTCTTTGGCGGATTGGCTTTCTCCTCGCTCTTGATATGCCGAGCCGCTTGGCCAAACGGCCGCCGTCGGTGCCTCGGGGCGGACATACCTGGGGGCCATGGTACAGCCCTCCAGGCAAAGCAATGCTGCCATGGGCAAACACAGGGCTGCGATCTTCGATTTCATATCAATGCACCTCCTGAGCGTTGGGATCAGCCGAGGACTGTGGTGTCGGCTTTTTTCCGGCAAAGCGTCGAGAAATCAAGACAAAGAAAAACGGGATAAAAATCAAGTCGATGAAAGTAGCCGAAAGCAGCCCGCCGGTGACGGCGGTGCCGATGGCGTTCTGAGCCCCGGCGCCTGCCCCGCGGGTCAAAGCCAGCGGCAGGGTGCCGAAGAAGAAGGCCAACGAGGTCATGATGACCGGACGCAATCTGATCTTCACCGCTGCCAGAGTGGCCTCAACCAGCTCATGGCCCTGATGCATCTGCTCCTTGATGAATTGAATGATCAGGATGGCGTTTTTGGTGGAAAGCCCCACAGTGGTGAGCAGACCTATCTGAAGATAGACATCGTTGGGCAACCCCCGCATTGTAACTGCCACAACTGCACCCACCAATCCTAACGGAAGCATCAACAAATTAACAAAGGGGACGGTCCAGCTCTCATACAGTGCCGCCACACTAAGAAATACCACCAGGAGTGAAATGGCATACAGGGCGGGAGCCTGTTTGCCCGATTGTTTTTCCTCATAGGAGAGACCGGTCCACTCGTAACCGATCCCCGACGGCAGCCCAGCAGCCATTTTCTCCATTTCGTCCATTGCCTCCCCGGTACTCACGCCAGGGGCTGCCTGCCCCATAATCTCCACGGATGGAATCCCGTTATATCGTTCCAGGCGGGGCGATCCATACTGCCAGTGGGCGGTCGCAAAGGCTGAGAATGGCACCATCTCGCCCCGTTCGTTTCGGACATACCAGCTTTTAATATCCTCCGGTAGCATTCGATACTTGGCGTCGGCCTGGAGATAGACCTTCTTGACCCGACCGTTCTGAATGAAGTCGTTAACGTAGGAACTGCCCCAGGCTGTTGTCAGAATATTATTGATGTCGGCCGGGGGGATCCCCAGGACTCCTGCCCGGACATCATCAATATCGAGCTTGAACTGGGGTGAGTCATCCTGACCGTTCGGGCGCACCGCAATCAGCTTGGGATTTTTCATGGCCAGACCCAACAACTGGTTGCGTGCCTCCATCAGCTTATCGTGTCCCAAGCCGCCACGATCCTGCAACTGAAAGTCAAAACCATTGGCCTGCCCCAACTCCACCACCGCCGGTGGTGAGAAGGCAAAAACCATACCGTCACGAACCTTTGAGAAGGCCTGCATAGCCCGGCCGGCAATGGCCGGGGCCTTCAACTCAGTGGACTTACGCAGATTCCAGTCCTTGAGCTTGACAAAAGCCAGTCCCATGTTCTGCCCTCGACCGGCAAAACTGAATCCGGCCACGGTAATTATGGATTCAACTGCTTTGGACTCCCGCTCCAAAAAATGCTGCTCCATCTGTCGTATCACCTGAATCGTCCGTTCCTCGGTGGCGCCGGCAGGCAGTTGCACCTGGCAAATAATGAATCCCTGGTCCTCGTCCGGCAGGAAGGCGGTAGGAAGCCGCATGAAAAAGAAAACCATAGCCGCCACAATAGCGCCATAGACAACCAGGTAACGTACCGGTTTACCAAAGGAGCGACCGACGATCCCTTCGTACTGCTCCCTGCCGCGGTCGAACAACGTGTTGAACCAGTGAAAAAACCTCCTGAACCAGCCCGATTCCCCCGGCTCGTGCCCCTTTTCCACCGGTTTGAGCAGGGTGGCGCACAGGGCTGGTGTAAGAATCATAGCCACCAGCACCGAAAGAATCATAGAGGAAACGATGGTGATGGAAAACTGGCGATAGATGACCCCGGTAGATCCACCAAAAAAGGCCATGGGCACGAAAACCGCTGTCAGCACGGTGGCGATACCCCATAGTGCGCCGGTGATCTGGCCCATGGATTTGATGGTCGCCTCCCGTGGCGACAACCCCTCCTCGGACATAATCCGCTCCACGTTCTCTACAACCACGATTGCGTCATCTACGAGCAAACCGATGGCGATAACCAAAGCGAACATGGTCAGAGTGTTTATGGAAAAACCGCTGGCCGACAGCACTCCGAAGGTGCCAAGCAAAACGACCGGCACCGCAATGGTGGGTATCAATGTGGCCCTGAAGTTCTGCAGGAAAAGAAACATGATGACAAAAACAAGGAGGACCGCCTCAAACAGGGTCTGAACCACCTCTTCTATTGATATTTTGACAAAAGGAGTGGTGTCGTAGGGATAAACCACCTTCACGCCGGCAGGGAAGTATTTCGACAATTCCTCCAACTTGGCCTTGACGCGATTGCCCGTATCCAGGGCATTGGCGCCGGCTGCCAGACGGATTGCCATACCACCCATCGGCTTCCCTTTGTAGAACGACTGAATATCGTAGTTTTCGGTGCCTATCTTGCTTTCGGCTACATCCTTCAACCTGACAGTAGAACCATCGCTGTTGGTCCGCAGGATGATTGCATCGAACTGCTCCGGAGTCTGGAGTAAGGTCCGGGCCGTGATGGTGGCGTTGAGTTGTTGCCCCTGCGTAGCAGGAGTTCCACCGAACTGACCGGCCGAAACCTGGGCGTTCTGGGCCTGTAGCGCCGCAATTACATCGTTGGTGGTCAAGTGGAAGTTGTTCAGCTTGGCGGGGTTCAGCCAGATCCGCATGGCATTCTGGGTGCCGAACACCTGCAATTCTCCTACTCCCTCCACCCTACTGATGATGTCCTGAAGATTGGAGACCATGTAGTCAGTCAGGGTGTTACGGTCCATGGACCCATCTTCCGAAACCAACCCGAAGATCAGCAGGAAGTTCTTGGTGGATTTGACCACCGAAACCCCTTGGCGCTGCACGATTTGGGGCAGCAGCGGCGTAGCCAGTTGCAGCTTGTTCTGCACCTGCACCTGGGCGATGTTCGGGTCGGTACCGGCTTTGAAGGTCAGATTGATGGCCACCACCCCGGCTGAATCGCTGGTGGAGGACATATAGATCAGGTTATCGATGCCGTTCAGCTTCTGCTCGATGACCTGGGTAACGGTATCCTGCACGGTCTGGGCGGAAGCGCCAGGATACACGGCATTAATGGTTATCTGGGGCGGCGCGATGGGCGGATACTGGGAGACCGGCAAAGTCTTGATCGCTAGCAAACCGGCCAGCATGACCATGATGGCGATCACCCAGGCAAATATAGGGCGATTGATGAAAAACCTGGACATGGAGCGTCTCCTTTACTTTTTAGCTGCTGCTGACGTTGGAATGCCCGCTGGGGGTGCATCCGGCTTGCTGCTGAACGGTACGGCTTTGACCGGAGTTCCAGGACGCGCCTTTTGTATCCCTTCCAAGATTACGCGGTCTCCATCCTTCAACCCTTCAGTCACCAGCCAGTTGTCGCCAACCGTTCTGGAAACCTTGATGACACGCGGTTCCACCTTCTCCTCGGCGCCGACCACCATGACCAGGGCCTCACCTTTCGGATTTCGGCTAACCCCACGCTGCGGAACCAGTATCGCCTGTTCACTGATCCCTTCCTGCACAATGCCGCGGACAAACATGCCGGGCAGCAACAGTTGATTTGGGTTGGGAAAGAGCGCCCGCAGGGTGACGGAACCGGTACTCTGGTCGACAGTTACTTCGCTGAATTTCAGGGTTCCCTCTTGCGGATAAGAACTGCCGTCTTCCAGCAGCAGCTTGACTTTTGCCTTGCCGGCATCTTTCCCCGTAATTTCGCCATTAGCAAGATTCCGCTTCAGACGGAGCAACTCAGCGCTGGACTGGGTCACATCCACGTAGACTGGATCAAGTTGCTGAATCGTGGCCATCGGCGCCGCTTGACTCGCTGTTACCAATGCACCATCGGTCACGGTCGAGCGGCCGATCCGACCCGATATCGGTGCCTTCACACTGGTGTAATCCAGATTGATGCGAGCGGCCTCGACGACCGCCTGATTGGCTGCAACATCGGCCTCAGCCTGTTTGAGCATTGAGCTTGCATCATCGTAATCCTGTCGGCTCACGGCATTTATAGCTACCAACTCCCGAAAACGTTCCGCCTTGAGTCGGATCGGGATAAGGTTGGCCTCGGCTCGGGCCAGGGCTGCTTTGGCATTGGCGTAGGCGGCCTGATAGGTTGCGGGATCAATCTGATAAAGCACCTGCCCGGCCTTCACGTCTGCTCCCTCGGTAAACAGTCTTTTCTGGATAATCCCCCCCACCTGGGGACGCACTTCGGCAATCATGTAGGGCGATGTCCGGCCTGAGAGCTCCATGGTCAAGGTAATTGGCGCAGTAGTTATGGCCACGATCCCTACCTCGGGAGGACTGCTGGTTGGCGGTCCTCCCGAGGTATTTTGCTTGCAACCGGTTATCGCGAACATGCTGATTAAGAGTCCCGTCAGAGCGATCAGTTTGAATTTGTCAGTGGTGTCCATCAAATTTACCTCAAAGGAGTTGAGCGACTTCCTAGCTTGATCGCTGTCGCATCAAACTGATGCGACAGCACCGGGAAGAAATTTACGAGCAAAAAAAGAGAGTGAATACTCACTCCTCAATAAAGTATTAAAAAATCTCCCTGCCGCGACACTGCGGTTCACCTTTTGATGCCATCCCAGCAGGCCTGAACGGTCTGCACAAGCAAAACATCATCCAATTCAACAAAACCAAGAATATGGTCACGAGCCACAGTCAAAAGAGGCCCGATCGCCATGGCAAACAACA
This sequence comes from uncultured Desulfurivibrio sp., assembly GCA_964441875.1. Lineage (GTDB taxonomy): Bacteria > Desulfobacterota > Desulfobulbia > Desulfobulbales > Desulfurivibrionaceae > Thiovibrio. The sequence goes on along the minus strand of CAYTVV010000012.1, from coordinate 15,952 downwards.
CGACCAGTGGGAGATCCTTCACAATCTGTTGGGCCACGCCCTCTTCAAGGAGGGTGCGGTACAGATCCCCATCCACCTCTTTTCCTAGGATTCGGTCCCGGCGGAAAGCCGTGCCATAAGGCGAGTTGAGGTACTGTTCCAGGAAGCGGAACTCCAGGGGATTGGTGATAAAATACCGGAGGAGTTCCGTACTGACATGGATAAACCTCTCCCCAAGCAGCTTGTCCGTCTTATATCCCTCCATGAGTCCTGTACAAATTCTATCATGCAACTCCTGAAACAGTTCATTGATAAGCACGTCCTTGTTTTCAAAATAGCGGTAGATGGTCCCCGCTCCCACGCCGGCTCGCTCGGCAATGGCAGCGATGGGGGTATCATGGAAACCATGTTCGGCAATCAGTTCCAATGCCGCGTGCAGGATCTCTCGACGTTTTTCGGAAGCAGCCATACGTGTTTCCTTTTTCGGAGTGAATGTTCACTCCGAAAATATGGCATTATTCCCCCCTTGTCAAGATATTTTGCACGCTGCGCTTCCTTGCCGGGAGAAGCGCCAAGCCCAACGGCAGACAGGCGCCACGGTTCGGATTTCTCCGTAAAGTACCTTGAGAAACCAAATAAAAAGGCCGGAGAGAAACCCCCTCCGGCCTTTTTATTATTCGTTAACCACCAACTGTATCAACTGCGCCCGACCTGTTTCTTGCGGCCAGAACCGGTATTTCCTTTGGCCCGGTCGGCCGCCTTGGCTTTTTTTTCTGCCACCTCGTCGCCCGCGACCCGCAACGACCGCGGCACAGCTCTGTCACAAAGACATTCACAGGTTTCATGAACCTCACTGGAACATTCTGCAATCTCCCAGCATGGCGCAAGCGTCAACAGCATTTTCAACCCCGGAATACTGATCCCCTGATCGTGGATCATGGATCGCACACATGAGACCCACTTTATGTCATTCAAGGAATACAGCCGCCGGGAGCCATTATGCTGGGGATGAACCAGCCCTTCTGCCTCGTAGATACGAAGTGTTCTCGGATGAACATCCAACAGCTTTGCTGCCACCCCTATGGGGTAAATCGGCAAATCAGGCCGCAAAGGCTGGATGGCCGTTTTTCTCTTGGCCACCATAATCCTTCTCCTCTGCGTGCTTAGTGATCCTCGGACAAATGCCCTCTGAAAAGCCTCTCGCCCATGAAGAACCCTGCAACACAGAGGCCCATGGCCCCTGCGGTGATCACAATTTCATGCAGGGAAGGGGTGTAGGTTAACAACTCGGGCATATCAACAACCCCGAGCTCGCTATACCAAGGAACAAGCTGCCCAACCACTACCAGGTCGTAGCGCATGAAGAAGATGCCGACGATACCGGAAACGGAGGCCCAGAAAAGAACAGGTATGTTTTTAGCGCGCGCAGCCAGAATCATGGCAAAAGGAATGACCATGCCGAGCATAACCTCGCCGAGCCAAAAATTGATCGCATAGGGGCCGTTCACCAGAGCCATCATGGCCTCATACTTTCCCGGCGGCTGACCGCTGATGCCGGTGATCATCTTCCAGGTGGTGAAAAACATGATCACCGCAATCAGGGTTGCCCCCAATTTTGCCGTGGACATGAGGGATGCTTCCAGCTTCTCGCTCATTTTCCAGCCATTTGCCCGGTACCCGAGGCAGTGGAAGAAAATAACCGCAGCACAGCCGGACATCATGGCAGAAGTAATAAAATAGATGGGCATGTACGGGCCATGCCAAAACTCACGGCCACTAAGCAGGCCAAAAACCGCGCCAAGATTGCTGTGGGCGGCAATACCGGAAATAACCCCCAGCAGGCCGAGCATTCCGGCGGTTTTGTGCTTTTCCATCTGCAACAGCGCAAATTCTACAACCATGAAGAAAAGATACGCACCGTACAGGGTTCCCATCCACCAGATATTGGAAGTGGGGTTTGGAGATAACATATTATAGATGGGCATCCGCCAAGGATTTTCGATCTCGAACCCGATCACGAAAAAACCGGCAACAATGGTGACGATGGCCATGAACACCGAACGCTTGGCAATGGGTTTGAATGCTTCAACCCCAAAAACATGACCGATGGAGGAAACCAGACACAGACCGGTTGAACTGACCACAAAAAACACATAGGCGGCGATCAGCAAACCCCAGGGAACATCCCGGGTAACGCCGAAGGTATGCTCATGCCCGGCATACATGGAATGTAGCCCGGCGGCAAGGCCAAGAGCAGCGAGCAGAGCGCCGATGGCAATGACAGCATTGTAGGAACGCGAGGGGCTGGCAACAAGGCCACCCTCCTGCGGCAAGACATCAGCTAAGAAATTATTCATGGGACAACACTCCTTTTGCGTAATTTAATCGTTTAAGCCGTTGTTCAAAAAGAGCCCTAACATCAAAAGATCGTGACGGCATAACGGGCCGTATCGAATGATCTAAAATGTAATGGTATTTCCTTAACGGCCCCTAATCTTGCGATCCAGCACGACGAAAATTTTACCCTGTCGCCTCAAGAAGGTGTCATGGCAATGTTTCCTCATTGGCCTGGATCAACGGTTTGATCTTGAGATCAAATACGGTATGGAGCGCTGCACCTCCGATCCAGAAAAGTATAAACAGTAGACCTTCCATTTTTTTCTCCTCAATCAAACGACCTGAATTCCAGGTTTTTGGTTCATCGTCAACCCAAACGAAATGGCGGTTCCGAATGGGTCACTCCAGCGACTTACCAGATAATCTTCCCCTTCCCTGCGGTCCTCCTTTGCGTGTTGTTTTTCAGTGAAAAATTCCAGGGCCGCTCCGCGATGGAGAGTACCCAAGCTAAGTATCTTTATATCCAATCTACAAAATGGAAAAAGCTATTGTCAAGTTTTTATTCTTTAGATACTCCCATTTTTGGTGTTTTTCTTAATGCACATTTAGCCCACTATTCAATTACCGCTAAACAGGAGGGCGCAATATCTCTTTTTCGAACAACATCGCAACAGTGATTTAACCGAGAAATACAATCGGAAAAACAAGAAGATGCAACACTATCATACGTGGGAGCCAACCAGGATTTGCCACAAGACCACCCAACACGACACACTGGCAATATCACCATACGTAGGCTAAAAATGATCCGGCATACATGGCAAGAAGGATCAAAACAAGCCCTACGCAGACAACTATACCCGCTAAAGAAAATCGAGACAACCCAAAAATCACACCGGTGAAAATTTTGCAACACTCTGAAATTACAAGATATAAACACAAACACAGACAATAAACAACCAGCCGTCGACACACTGGCACGCACCTTGCGTATGCTTGCGGTAGGGACAACATGGCTCTTCGACCATGGGAGAAAAAGGCAAACGACCTTCTGTCTTTCCGCGCAAGCGGACTCAATCACCCCCTTCTTTGCAAAGGATCCTCGGTGGCGGCCCTGGATCCTTTATTTTTCACCCCATCTCACCACCCACAGCCTCGCCTCAAGAAATGTAGTGACCTTGCCGGGCTAACCCTGTATTATCTTTCGCTGACAATACTGTGGCGGAACCGACATCGTCCCGTGCCGTTCCATAAATGAATACATTCTTCATGTGTCTGCCGTGCATAATAGACCCCAGCCCACAATCAGAACATGGACCCATGTTCAGCTCACCCTCTTCCTGCTCACTATCGGCCTCGCCCTGACCCTCGGTCTGGGCGCAGCTTTCTACATCTTTGTTTCCCTCGATATCCCGGCAATCAGCTCGCTGAAGCACTACCAGCCGGCCACAGCCTCCATCATCTACGACTCGGCCAAACAGCCGATCACATACGTCTCCCGGGAAAACAGAACGCTTGTTCCGCTCTCCGCGATGCCGGAATTACTCCCACAGGCCTTTGTGTCCGCAGAAGACTCCCGATTTTATCAGCACAGCGGGGTTGATGCCTGGTCGATCATCCGGGCGCTTCTCCACAACATTCGTTCCGGAGAACGGGGCCAGGGGGGCAGCACCATCACCCAGCAGGTCGCCAGGGCGCTCCTCCTCACCCCGGAAAAAACCTATACCCGCAAGATCAAGGAAGCAATTCTCGCCTACCGGATCGACACCACCCTGAGCAAAGAAGATATCCTCCACATCTATCTCAACCAGATATACCTTGGCAGCAGCGCCTATGGGGTCGAGGCCGCAGCCCAGATCTACTTCGACAAACGCGTCCAGGATCTGAACCTTGCCGAGATCGCTCTTCTGGCAGGACTGCCCCAAGCGCCAAGCCGCTATTCGCCGTTTCGCAACTTCAAGCTGGCCAAGAACAGGCAGCTCTATGTCCTGAATCGCATGGCCGAAGAAGGCTATATCACCCCGACTGCCGCGCAAAAAGCCTATGAAACGACCCTGCTCTGGAATCCGGCAAAGGAAGGGCCGACGGAAAACAATTATTTCATTGAACATGTCAAGGCCTACGTCGAAAACAAGTATGGCAGTGAAGCCCTCCTAACCGGCGGACTTCGCATCTACACCACCCTGGACCAGAACATACAAAAGGCCGCCAACATGGCCATAAAACGCGGCACCGCCAAATGGGCCATCCGCCAAAGCAAACACGCCGAGACCTTGCCCCAGGCCGCTCTGATCTCCATGGAGGTGAAAACCGGATATGTCCGGGCGATGGTCGGGGGTACGGATTTCGAAAAGAGCCAGTTCAACCGGGCGACCCAGGCCCGCCGTCAGCCTGGCTCTGCCTTCAAGCCCTTTATTTACGCCGCCGCCCTTGAAAAAGGGATGACCCCGGCCACCATGATTGTTGACGAGCCGATCCAGTTCCGTGGCTCCAGCTCGATGCAGTACTGGGAGCCCAAGAATTATAACAATAAATTTGAAGGCCCCACTTCCTTCCGAAATGCGCTGGTGCACTCACGGAATATCCCCACCATCAAGATCCTGCAACAGGTCGGGGCAGCCAACACCATTGACCTGGCCAGACGACTGGGCATCACCTCCCCCCTTGGCAAAGACCTCTCCCTGGCCCTGGGAACCTCCGGCGTCTCCCCCCTTGAACTGACCAGGGCATACGCTGCCTTTGCCAACGGCGGCCGGATGCCCCAGGCGCTTTTCATCGGAAAGATTGTGGACAGCAACGGCAAGGTCCTGGAGGAACAGCATCCGGCCTTCAGCGATGCCGTTGATCCCCGGGTTGCCTACCAGATGACCCACCTCATGGAGGGGGTCATCAGCGACGGCACCGCCAAGGGCATCAGCAGCTTCGGCGCACCAGCGGCAGGCAAGACCGGCACCACCGATCAAAACATAGATGCCTGGTTTGTCGGCTACACCCCGGAGCTGACAACCTGCGTCTGGATAGGACACGACCAGAACACTTCTCTGGGAACCGCCGAAACAGGCGGACTGGCCGCAGCCCCGATCTGGCTTGATTTCATGAACCAGGCAAAGACGACCTACCCTGCCACCGGAGGCTTCCCGGTCCCGCCGGGCATTGTCATGCTCCCCATGGACAACGCCTCCGGCAAGCCCGGAACAAGAGTCGGCGGCAGTGTTACCATGGAAGCCTTCCGAGAAGATACCCCGCCTTGGCCCCAAGAATCACCCCGACCAGAGACCACCGACTCTTCGGCTCAATAAAAAAAGCCGTATTACCGGGGCATCCCGACAATACGGCTCATAATGCGTCTTACTTTTCTACTGCTTACCTCATAACAATTCCCAGATCAAACAGCCCGTTTGCGCGGCATGTTTTTCAGCTCGTCCTTGCCATGATACACCACGGTAAAGGTTTCCCGCAGCTCCTTGGTCATCGCCTCTTCCTGGCTGGGATCATCAATCATCACGCGAATGGCCACCCGCTTTTTCCCTTCCGGGGCATCCTCAAACGAGGTGAGAATACTGATGATCCTGGTCTCGAATTTGCGCAGGCTCTCAATAACCTTGGTCACGGAACCAGCGGCATCCGGCAGATCGAAGACAAACTGAATGGCGCCATCCTTGATTCCCGTGCTGTGAATAAAACCACGCAACACATCGGTTTCGCTGAGCAGCCCGACAAGATGACCAAGCCCATCCACAACGGGCAGACCGGAGATCTTGTCCTCCAGCATAACCAGCGCGGCCTTTTCCAGAGTCTCATCCTGGCTTAAGGTCAGAGGATTGGAGGTCATCACGTCCTTTACCTTCATTTCCGACAACAGATAATAGAGCTCATGGATATCCAGAGATGTCGTCTTGGAAGGAGAAGCATCTTTCACATCCCGATCCGTCACAATCCCGATCAATTTCCCATGGGAAACCACCGGCAGCCGGCGGATACTGTTTTCCTTCAGAATCCTGGTGGCCCGCATCAGAGAGGTATTCTCGTCCACGGTCAGGACGTCTTTCGCCATCCAGTCTTTAATCAACATAACGCACAACCCTCCATAAAAATTGTCTGCCCAAGCTCAGTAACGAGCGATTCTTTTCCACGCCAAAACATGCCGGTCGAGAACCAGCACCTGTTTTTATAAAATATTCCTATTGTTCCTGCAAGATGAAGTGCGCCTATTCCCCCAAAAATCGCAAAGAAAGCCGCAATTCCATGGCCCATCCCGTTTTTTTTTACCTTGCTTAACTTCCTGCGAATCGGTAAAGGAGTAACATCCCAGACAGGGATCTTTCCCTAAAACATGTGCCCCCAAACAGAAAAACCATCGCGAAAATACCCGTATGCCTTGCCCCCTGACAGACGAGACTTTAGCCCGGATCATGGCCATAGCGGCCAGCGAGGATTGCGTTTTTCTTGAGACCAGCAGGGTCACTGCGGAAGAAGCCCACTCCTATTTTTTTCATCGGCCGGTGGCGCATCTTGTCTGCTACGCCCATGACGACCCGGCCCGTTTTTTCCAGCAGGCCGAGGATTTTCTGGCGGAAGGCCTGTATTTGGCCGGCTGGCTGGGATATGAGTTCGGCTATCTGCTCGAACCCTCCCTGGCAAAGAGAATCCACCCCGACCCCGGAAAGCCCTTGGCCCGCTTGGGCGTATTTCGCGCCCCCCTGATCTTCGACCACAACTCAGGCGAGTTACTCGGCAGCCCCTGGCCCGATCCTCCCGCAACGCAAGCTTCCGCCGACTACCGCATCGCCAACCTGCACCCCAACCTCACCCAGGCGGACTACACCGCAGCCCTGGCGAGGATCAAAGCCTACATCGAGAGCGGCGACACTTACCAGGTCAACTTTACCCTGAAGCTGCTCTTTGACTTCGAGGGCTCCCCGGAAGCCCTGTACCAGGCTTTACGCCGCAACCAGAGCGTTTCCTTCGGCGCCTATCTCCGCGCAGGCGACCAATGCATCCTCTCGTTTTCCCCGGAGCTGTTTTTCAAGAGAACCGGCGAGCAATGCCTGGTCCGGCCCATGAAAGGCACCATCCAGCGCGGCCCATACCCCACCGAGGACGCACGACTGATACAATTTTTACAAGCCGATGAAAAAAACCGCAGCGAAAATGTGATGATCGTCGATCTGCTGCGCAACGACCTTGGCCGGGTCTGCACTCCGGGAACGGTCAACACCCGCTCCCTTTTTGACATCGAAACCTATGAGACCTTGCACCAGATGACCTCCACCATCACCGGCCATCTGCCCAAGGAGACAAAAATCGAGCCCCTGTTCCGGGCTCTGTTCCCGTGCGGCTCGGTCACCGGTGCCCCCAAAATCCGAACCATGGAGATCATCCACGAGCTGGAGAGCGGGCCACGCGGCGTCTACACCGGAGCCATCGGCTTTATCGCCCCCTCCGGCGAGGCAACCTTCAATGTGCCCATCCGCACCATCGAACTCAACGGGAACAAGGGCGAGATGGGCATCGGCTCCGGGATCATCCATGAGTCCGACCCGGAGCAGGAATGGCGGGAATGCCTGCTCAAGGGCCGTTTCTTGAGCAACCCGGCCCCAGCCTTCAGTCTTATCGAAACACTTCTCTGGCAGCCGGATTCCGGCTACTGGCTTTTGAGCAAACATCTGGAACGGCTGGCCGCTTCCGCCGCCTACTTCCGCTATCCATTCAACCGCCAAGAGATAGTGACTCGGCTTGAGCAGCTGGCCCTGGATTTTGGCGCCTCGCCCATGCGGGTACGGCTGACCCTGACAAAGAACGGCCAGATGGAGCTTGTCCCTAGCCCCTGTCCCGCCCCGGCCGCCATCACCTGGCCAAGGCCACAGGCCAGCCAGTCCGAATTGCCCCGGGTTATCTTCTCGACCCAGGCCACCGACCCCGGCTCACCCTGGCTCTTCCATAAAACCACCCTGCGGGAAATCTACGACACCGAACGGGAACAGGCACTGGCCGCCGGTTTTTACGAGGTGCTTTTTGCAAACACCAGGGGAGAGGTGACCGAAGGTAGCATCACCACCATCTTTATAGAGCGGCAGGGCGCACTCCTCACGCCACCCATGGAATGCGGACTTCTGCCCGGGGTTTTCCGACGATATCTGCTTGAGCACGCCCCCCTGATGGTGCAGGAAGCCATCCTGACCCGCCAGGATCTTGCGCAGGCAGAGGCGCTTTTTGTGGGCAACTCTGTGCGCGGCCTGGTCCAGGTCCGCCTCGGCTAACTTATACCCAAAGGGCATACGTTTCGTTTGAGCAGGCAAGCTGCTCAACTCAGCTTTATCCCCTGGCCAGGGTCCGAATAATGTCCGCCTTGCCCACCACCCCGACCAGGGTGCCGTTCTTGAGCACCGGCAGGGTATGGACTTTTTTCTCGGACATGATGGTGGCGATCTCATCCAGAGGGGTATCCTCCCGGATGGTCACCGGCTCCCGGGAGCAGATATCCCCCACCGTGGCGCCGGTCATTCGGCTGATTTCCTTTTCCACATTTTTGGCACGATCCAAAAAGATAACCGAGTCAAGGATGGAGATGGCGGTGGGGATGTGAAACTTCTTGGTCTGATCCACCAGGTCGCTTTCCGTCACCACCCCAATGAGCTGCCCGTCGTCATCAACAACCGGCGCCCCGTTGATGCGATGTGACCAAAGGATACCCGCCAGTTTCTCCACCGGCAAGTCCGCTTTAACCGAAACAACCTTCTTCGCCATGATCTCTTTGGCAATCAGCATGTACTTTCTCCAAAACTAAAGATTTAACGCAACAGCGCAGAGACGGCTTCCACTGTCTATCCTGAAACTCTTACAAAAGTCGTCACACCGGCGAAGGCTGGTGTGACGATGTTCTTGTAGCTTGCCAAAAAACTGGATACCGGCATGACGAAAATTGTATGTATCACGGCAAGAGGCTCTCCTCTTGCCAACTTTTCATTCTCCATTTTTTCATTATGCATTTTTCATTGTACATTCAGATTCCCAGCACCTCCTGAAAGGCTGCGGGAATCTCCGCCGCCAATTCACTGGCCAGAAAGCCAAAAGGCCGCCCTGCCCTGACAATCCGGTCCGCAGCCAGACCATGAACATAGACGGCCAGACAGGAAGCCTCCCAGGGCGCCAGACCCTGGGCCAACAGACCGCCGATGAGGCCGGTCAAGACATCGCCCATGCCGCCTGCGGCCATGCCGGGGTTACCGGTCGGGTTGATGGCCAGCCGCCCATCCGGCGCGGCAATGACTGTAGATGCGCCCTTCAAGACCAGATACACCCCATGCCGTTTGGCAAAATCCGCCGCCACCTCCCGCCGCTTGCCCTGGATCTCCACGGTTGCAAGCCCTGCCAGGCGCGACATCTCCCCTGGGTGGGGGGTCAAAACCCTGGGTCCGGCGGCAAGCACGGCGACCTCCCCGGCCAACAGGTTGAGGCCATCGGCATCAACCACCATGGGCTGTCGCAGCTCCCGATAGAGCTTACGCACCACCTGGCCGGTTTCTTCCGCCATTCCCAGACCGGGGCCGATGGCCACCGCGTCCTTGCCGTGGGCCGCGGCCAGCAGCTGCTCATAATCGGTGTCGGAAAGAAAGTGCTGCGAAAAAGCAAGCGCCTCGGTCATGGCCTCGGGCAACGCCCCCTGCACCACGGCGTTGACCGTTTTCGGCGCGGCAATGGTCACCAGACCTGCCCCGGATCGTGCCGCACCCAGGCCGCAAAGCACCGCTGCCCCGCCCTTGCCGAGCGAGCCTGCCAACGCCAGCAGATGGCCAAAGATTCCCTTGTGGGCAGCCAGACCGCGTTCCGGGATCAAACCCTTTACCCAAGAATGATCCAGCCACTCGACCTTAACCCCGATGCGCTCGACAACCTCGGCCGGGATGCCGATATCAACAACCTCCAGCCGCCCGACATACTCCTTGCCCGGCGGCTCAACCTGGGCAAACTTGGGCAGGCCATAGGTGCAAGTGAGCTGCGCCCGGACACTGACGCCTTGGGGGATACCGGTGTCGCTCGCCAGCCCGGAGGGGATATCCACCGCCACCACCGGCAGAGCACTGGCATTGAGACATCTGATCACCGCGGCAAAAACCCCGGTTACCGGACTGCGCAGGCCCGTGCCCAAAAGAGCGTCCACCAGAAGATCGCTCTCCGCCACCAAGCGCTCCACCCAGGAGAGTTCGTCTTCGCCAAGGCAGGTGTAGAGCGGCATGGCCAGTTGCTTGATCCGTTCAAGATTTCTTGCCGCATCCCCCTGCAATTTTTCAAGATCCACCAGGCTCACCACCTGGGGCCGGGCACCCTGCTCCAGAAGGAGCCGGGCTATCACCAGGCCATCGCCCCCGTTATTGCCAGGCCCGGTAAAAATCACCACCTTGCGTTCGGCCAGCGGGCCAAAATGCCGGGCCATCGCCGCCACCGTGCCGCGCCCGGCACTTTCCATCAACTCCAGACCTGGGATGCCATATTCCGCACTGGTCAATCTGTCGCAGAGCAGCATCTGCTCGGCAGTGGCAATCTTCATCCCGCACCTCCCTCAAGCGCCCGGCGAACAACCCGGGCAAAGTCCCCCATCATCACCGGCTTCATGATATACCCGGCAAGACCAAGCTCCTTGGCCTTGCCGTCGGTCAACGCCTCGCTGAACCCGGTGCAGATAATAACCGGCATCCCTGGTTTCAGCGCAAAAATTTTCTGGGCCATGGCAACGCCGGTCAAGCCGGGCATGGTCTGATCGCTGACAACCAGATCAAACTCCTCCGGTCTGCTGCAAAACAGAGCATAGGCCTCGGTGCTGTCCGAAACGGCCGTCACCTGGTAGCCGAGGTGTTCACTCATTTCCTTGAGCATCGTCAGAACATCTTTTTCGTCATCAACCAGCAGCATCCTTTCCGAACCGCGCGGAACATCGGCATCCATAGCCTTGGCCGATTGCTCGTCGAAATCACAACCAACCGGAAAATACAGGGAAAAAGCTGTTCCTTGCCCTGGCTCGCTGTACACGGAAAGATATCCGTCATGCCCCTTGACAATGCCATGCACCAGGGCAAGACCGATGCCGGTGCCCTTGCCCTGTTCCTTGGTGGTGAAGTAGGGTTCAAATATCCGCTCCAGCGTGGCTTTGTCCATGCCGCAACCGGTATCGCTCACCACCAGACGCAGATATCTCCCAGGTCGGCACTCCTGACCGGCAAGGGTATCTCCCTGATTCACCCCGATCTCCCGCAGGCTGATTTCCAGGGTGCCTCCGCTCCCTTCCATGGCATGGGCCGCGTTGGTGCACAGATTGATGAGAATCTGCTGGATTTGGATGGGATCGGCCATGATCTGTCCGCAATCCGCGGCAATATCCTCATGAAAGACAATGGTGGCCGGCAGGGTGGAACGCAGCATCTTCAGGCACTCCTCCAACACCGGCGGCAAGGCCATACAGACCAGCTCCGGCCCTTTCTGGCGGCTGAAGGCGAGAATCCGCCGCACCAGATCTTTTGCCCGAAGCGCCGACTTCTTCACCTCTCCCAATTCCTTACGCAGAGTATCGCCGGGGGGCAGCTTGGCCATGACCAGCTCGGTATAGCCAAGGATTGGGGTGAGCATATTATTGAAATCATGGGCCACCCCACCAGCCAAGGTGCCAACGGCCTCCATCTTTTGAGACTGGCGCAGGGCAGCCATGAGCCGTTCGCGCTCTTCACCGGCGCGCACCCCCTTGATCGCCTGGGCGCACGGCGTTGCCACCCGACTCAACAGATCAAGATCCTTTTCCGTATACTCCCGCTCGGCGTTGGCCACGGCGATCTGACCAACCAGTTGATCGCCGAGCAATACAGGCACGGCGAGAAAACGCTGCACCACGACATGCCCTTCCGGGCAGCCAAACGCTACCGGATGAGAATCTGGAGCGTTGGTATAAAACCCCTGTCTTTCATTGAGCGCCTGCCCACACAATCCGGGATATCGGCCATCCGAGCCAGGCGCGAACTCCAGCTCCTGACTGCCTTTTTCCATCATCTCCGTAAAGGCATGACACACCAAATGGCCGGTTTTGGCATCAATAACGCCAAAATAGCCATGCGGACTATCAGTAAGCTCCTTGGCGGTGGCAAGAATTGCCCTGGCAATATCGGCCAGGCTCTGGCCCGAGCCGACCAGCTGCACGGCCAAATCGGCCAGAGCCTGCTTTACCGTGAGTTCGTGGGCCAGTTGCTCCTGTAGGGCATAGTCCTCGGTCACATCCCGAAAAACAAGGACCACCCCGAGGGTCGCGCCATTTGATCCCAAAATCGGGGCGGCGCTGTCCGCCACTTGGTATTCCCTGCCGTCACGGGCAATGAGCACGGTGTGGTTGCCCAGGCCGACTATCTTGCCGGTCTCAAGAACCCGCGCCACCGGATTAACGGATTTTTCCCCTGTTCCGGCGTCGATAATATCAAAAACCTCGTCCAGCTTCCGGCCAAGGGCCTCGACCTGGGACCAGCCGGTCAACTGTTCGGCCACCACATTCATCCGGGTCACCAGCCCCTGGGTATCGGCGGCGATCACCCCATCGCCGATGGAACGCAGGGTGACCAAGGCATGTTCCCTTTCCCGCCGCACCTCTTCTTCCGCCGTCCTGCGGGCCGCGCTGTCGGCCAGATATTTTTCGGCCAACGCATCAAGGTCCGCAGCCAGCCGAGCATGCTCTTTGGGCCAACGCCACTTGAGCTGCGGTTTCTTTCCCCCATCAAGAATCGCGGCAATCCCGCCCACCAGTTGCCCATGCAGGCGGTTGAGATAATGGGCAAGGGCCCATGCCGCCCCGACAAGCAACACCACCAAAACCGAAACGATGATGGCGAGATTCTGTTTGTATAGCTGCAACCAGACCTCGATGGCGCTTCTGTCCACCGGTTGCCCAACCCAAAGACTGTGCTCCCCTTCCGCCTCGCTGATCAGCGGCAGCCAAGCCTGGGCCTCGCCATGCACATCCTTGAGGATGACCGGTTTTCCATCGTGCAGCGCCTGACGCAGCTGGGGAAAATCAACAAAGGCCTGGCCCGGATCAGGATGATGCTGCTGCCGGTCATGAACCGAGGTGGTCATATAGGAGCCATCCTGGCTCACCAAATCATATTCTTCCAAGTTATTGACAAGACGGCGAAGATCCAGCGCCAACAACGCGATCCCGGAGGTTCCGTACTCTTCATTCTGAACCGGAACCCCAAAATGGGCGACGAGCTGCCGGAGTTGACCTTCCTTATCCGGGCTGGCAAGTCCCTGGATCGCGCCGACAAAGGTTGTTCCCGGCAAGAAAGCCTTTCCCTTCCCAGACACTTTTTCTTCAATCCTGTTCTGGGACACAACGGGAACCAACCCGAGCTCTCCGTTTTCCTGGCGGCTCACCCTGAACTGTTCCTGGTCCAACCCATCGAGGATCGACACCGAGAGGACCTCGGGCCGGTTCTTGAACCAACGCTTGGCAACCACGTCGAAAAGACGCTCCCGCAGCTGAACAAGGGGAATTCCTGGCTCCGGGCGACCTACCAGATCCACGGTCTCAGAGAGCATCCCGAAAACACGCAGGGTTTCCCGGCCCTGTTCCACCGTCCGTTCCAGGGCGCTAAACTCATCCTGCAACCGGGCAAGACGCTGCTCCTGAACCGCCTGTTCAAGGGTAACAAGAAACTGAGGAAGGTTGAAAACCATGGAAGTAGCAAGGGGAAACAGCCCGATGATGAAAAAAGCCAGGAAGGTTATGGTTCTCAATCGCATGCGGAACACTCACCCCGGAAGTTGTTGTTCTCCACAAAAAACCATGGACACTGCGTCATTCTAGCACATCCTGGCAGGCGAACCAGTTTTTTCACACATTTTTTTCTCTGCCCTCGCCATCGGGCCGACCTTGTCCCAACGCCGGACGGAAGATCAGCCAGAGGCCAAGCGGCGCAAGCGCTTCCAGCCAAGAAAGATATTGCGCATTGGACTGCCGATGGTATAGTACGGGCCTTCTTTTATGCGGAAAAAGTAAAATAACCGCCCTCGTAGCTCAGGGGATAGAGCAACCGCCTCCTAAGCGGTAGGTCGTACGTTCAAGTCGTACCGAGGGCACCATCAGCACCCTGATATTTCTCCCTGTTAGTGCCACCGCCACCCCACAGGGGCGGACGGTAATGTCAAAATTTTCCAAGACCTTTTTCCAAGGAGAGACCCCATGCAGAGATTCCTCGTACTTGTCAGTTTCGTGCTTCTCGCCGTCGGCTTGAACGGTTGCGGCTACAACACCATCCAACAAAACGATGAGGGTGTGATCGCGGCCTGGGGTGATGTGGAAGCTTCCTACCAGCGGCGGGCCGATCTCATCCCCAACCTGGTGGAAGCAGTAAAGGCCTACGCCGCCCATGAGAAAGAGACCCTCACCGCCGTTACCGAGGCGCGGGCCAAGGTTGGCTCCGTTCAGGCAGGCGCCGAGGTGGTCAATAACCCCCAGGCATTCGCCAAGTTCCAGGAAGCGCAGAGCGGCCTTTCCTCCGCGCTCTCCCGCCTGATGGTGGTGGTTGAGAAATACCCCGACCTCAAGGCCAACCAGAACTTTCTTGATTTCCAGCACCAGTTGGAAGGCACGGAAAACCGGATCAACGTGGCCAGGGTCCGTTACAACGAGGCGGTGCGGATCTTCAACACCTCCATCCGCACCTTCCCCAACAACCTGACCAACAACCTGCTGCTCCAGCTGCCCCGCCGCGAGGCGTTCAAGGCGGAAGAAGGGGCGGCCAAGGCCCCGGCGGTGAAGTTCTAAGCGATGCTGCACCGCGTACGGCATATGGGGTGGCGGTTCGGCAAGAGGCTGGGGCTTCTCTGCCTGCTGGGCCTCTGCCTGCTCTTGGCTGACGGCCCCAATCCGGCCAGGGCGCTGGAGGTTCCGCAATATCAGGGGTATGTCACCGATTTGGCCGGGATGATCTCTCCGGCCGCGCGGCAGAGGCTTGAGCAGACGCTCCTGGCCTTTGACCAGTCCGATTCCACCCAGATCGCGGTGCTGACCATCCCCTCCCTCGAAGGCGATGCACTGGAGGATTTCAGCATCCGCACGGTGGAGGCCTGGAAGATCGGCCAGAAAGGCAAGGACAACGGGGTCCTGCTCCTGGTCAGCAAAGGCGACCGCAAGATCCGCATCGAGGTCGGCCGGGGCCTGGAAGGGGTGCTGACCGATCTGTTGGCCGGACGTATCGTGGACCAGGTCATAAGCCCGCGCTTCAAGGCGGGCCAGCTGGACGAAGGCTTTGAAGCCGGGATTTCCGCGATCATCAGCGCTGCCAGGGGGGAATTCAAGGGCACTGGCCAAGTGTCGCGCAAAGGCGACCAATCCTCACTGCTCCCCTATCTCATCTTCTTTGCCATTCTGGTCGGCACGCTCGGGCGACTGAGCAAGCCGGTCGGCGCGGTGACCGGCGCGGTACTCCTGCCATTTTTCGCCTTTCTCGGCCTCTCTTCTCCCTTAGGCTGGCTGCTCCTGCTCCTGCTGATTCCGGGCGGCGCCTTGCTGGGACTTCTCCTGCCAATCCTCTTTGCCAATGCCGGTGCAGGCGGATTTTTCATGGGGGGCGGCGGTTTTGGCGGCGGGGGCGGGGGGGAC
>CAYTVV010000011.1:0-50122 GCA_964441875.1 uncultured Desulfurivibrio sp. | reverse complement strand
GGGTGCCGATGATGGCCAGCAGGTTCACGGCCTCGCCGCGCATCCACGGGGTTTCTGCGGCAAGGATCAGGAGCAGGGCAGGGATGGCCAGGGCTACCTCCTGCGGGCGGATGACCTTTAGCTCCTCAAACAGCACCGCCATCCCCATCCGCACCATGAAGCGCTCGTCACGCAACAGCTCGCCGCTCAGGGCATAGAGCGAGGCATCCTGCTTGAACATGGCCATGATGTTCTCCACATGGCCCATCTCCAAAAAATCACCGATAACCGTAAGCAATTCCGCCTGTTCTTTTTCGTGCATGGGTGTTCCTTTGGTGGCGCAGGTTCGCGGCTGAAGCCACTCCTACCAAGGGATGTTTCCTTGCCCTGTAGGAGCGGCTTCAGCCGCGATAAGGGAAGGGCCGTCAGCCCACCGTCTCGGGGATAAGCTCCTTGAAGGTGACCACCGAGGGATAATCCTCGGAGTGGGCAATTGGCTTGCGGCTGCTGGGCCGGGCGACAAAGATGAGAAAGCCCATACCGTAAATCCGGGCAGAGGCCAGCACCTTTGCGGTATCGTCGGCCAGCATGGTTCTTTTTTTCTCATAGCCCAGCATCGCTTCCAGCCCTTGCCAGAAGACTGGGTCTTCCTTGGCCATCCCCACCTCCTCCGCGCAGATGATCCGGTCGAAATAGCCTGCCAGCGCCGTTTTTTCCATCTTGATGGCCAGGGTCTTGCTGTGGGCGTTGGTCACCAGATAGATCTTCTTGCCCGCCTCGCGGCAAAACTTGAGAAAGGCAACCACATGGGGATGCACGCCTATGAGGTGATTGATCTTCATCTTAAGCGCCGGGATATCAAGACCCAATTCGTTGGACCAAAAATCCAAGTCGGTCCAGGCCAGGGTTCCCTCCCGCCCCTTGTACCGGGCCAACAGCTCAAGCCTTGCCTCGTCGATGGAGAGATCGTGCTCCAGGGCATAGTGCTCCGGCACATAATGCTCCCAGAAATAATCGTCAAAATGGCGGTCCAGCAGGGTGCCGTCCATGTCCAGCAGGACCGTGTCTATGGCCTGCCAGTCCAGCAGTGGTGTTTTTGTCATATGCGCTCATCGGTTTCAGGAGTTCCCTCCCCCCTGGCGGGGGAGGGTTAAGGAGAGGGGGAAATAGCTAGGGAATAGGCAGGTTGCGACTTCACCCTCCCCCCGGCCCCCTCCCGTCGAGGGAGGGGGAGTCAATTTGCGGAAGCTTGCAAGAAAGAGGCTTACTTGTCCAGATCTCTATGAAACAACTTCACCGGCCATTTCCCCCCGGTCAGATGCCGATGAATCTCCTCGGCCACCGCCACGGAGCGGTGTTTCCCGCCGGTGCAGCCCAGGGCGATGGTGAGGTAGGCCTTGCCCGCCTGTTCAAATTCCGGGAGCAAGAAATCCAGCAGGGCAAAGAGGTGGACGAGAAATTGGCTGCCGCTGGCATTGTCCAGGGCATGGGCGGCCACCGCTGCATCCAGGCCGGTTTTTTCCTTAAGCTCCGCCACATAGTAGGGGTTTGGCAAAAACCGCACATCAAACAACAGGTCTGCCTCGCTTGGCAGGCCGTGTTTATGGCCGAAGGAGAGGATGTTGATCCGCAGGTCGGCAACCGGGGAAGCGTCGTGCAGCAGAAGCTTTTGCCGCAGCTCGGTGGGGGTGAGGCTGCTGGTGTCAATTACCCGATCGGCCAGTTGGCGAAGTCCGGCCAGCCGTTTTTTCTCCGAGGAGATTCCGTCCTGGACCAGGCCAACCTGGGCCAAAGGATGGGCGCGGCGCAGCTGGCTGTACCTGCGGAGCAGAACCGTATCATTGGCCTCAAGAAAAATGATCTGCGCCAGGGTGGCCTTGGGTTGAATCTCCTTCAGAACTCCGGCCAGGGCCGGGGCAAGCTCGACATCCCTGGCATCCATGACCAGGGCCAACCGGTGCGGACCGTCTGCCCGCCTGGCCATACCGTCGAGCAGGGGCAGGAGAAGAAAAACCGGGAGATTATCGATACACAAAAAACCGGCATCTTCAAAAACATTGAGGGCCGTGGACTTGCCTGCCCCGGAAAGGCCGGTGATGATGGTGAGGGTCAGGGGGTGGTTGCTGGTTTCATGCATGGCGTTGTGTGTGAGAGGGCTAGGGGAGACACGGGCCTCCGGGTCAGCTCAGCTTGGGTTTTTTCCGGAATTTTGAAGGGAGAATCCCTATCTGCTCCCGGTATTTGGCCACGGTGCGCCGGGCCAGCTTGATATCCTCCTTGGCGAAGATCTCGGCAATGGCATTGTCACTTAAGGGGTCTTGGTGGTTTTCGCCCTGAATAATGCTGCGGATGCGCTCCTTGATGCTTTCCGAGGCCATGGCGTCGCCGCCGTCATGGCGGCTGATGGAGGAGTTGAAAAAGTACTTCAGCTCAAAGGTGCCCTGGGGGGTGTGCACATACTTGTTGCTCGTCACCCGGCTGATCGTGGATTCGTGCATACCGAGATCCTCGGCCACGTCGCGGAGAACCAGGGGCTTGAGAAAGGCGACCCCCTTTTCAAAAAAATCGTACTGAAACTTGAGGAGCGATTCCACCACCCGGTAGATGGTGCGTTGCCGCTGGTGGATGCTTTTTATCAGCCACAGGGCCGATTTGAGCTTGTCCTGCACATAATTCTTGGTCTCGGCCGGGGCGCCGGAATCCTTTTTCAGGATATCCTTGTAATAGTTGCTGACCTTGAGGCGGGGCAGGCCTTCGTCGTTGAGCAAAATGACATACTCCCCGCCGATCTTGTGCACGTAGACATCCGGGATGATGTACTGGGGCTCCTCCTCGGAATAGATCCTGCCCGGATGCGGGTCCAGCTCGGTTATCACCTTGATCGCACTGAGAATATCCTCGATGGGGCGGCCCGTGGCCCTGGCAATGGCCCCGAAATTACGGTTTTCCAGGGTGTGCAGATGCTCGCGGACTATAGTGGCGGCCAGAGAGGCCCCAAGTCCCAGACGGCCAAGCTGCAACAACAGGCAATCCTTGAGGTCCCTGGCCCCGACCCCGGACGGGTCCATCTCCTGGACCACGCCGATCATCCGCCGGGCCATCTCCGGCTCGCAACCCGTGCCTTCGACTATCTCCGCCTCCGTCACCACCAGGAACCCGTCCCGGTTCAGGTTGCCGATGACGAAATGGCCGATCTCCTGTTCCTCCTCGGTAAGATGGGAAAGGGTCAGCTGCCAGGAAAGATGGGAGTGCAGGTCCGGCTTGGTGGTCAGGATATCGAGGCGGGAGGGCAGGTCGTTATCATCCTTGCTCCGGGTAGAAAAGCCGCTTTCGTAGTCGTTGCTATAATTTTCCCAGTCGATCTCCCGCAAGGAGGAGTCGCTTTCCATTTGGACCTCGGTGGTCTTTTCCGGCTCGGGCACCGGGGCGTCCAAGGCCTCGTGGCCATGGCCTTCCAGCTCGGCCTCGGCCTGGTCCGGCCCGTCAAGGGCTTCTTCCAGCACTGGGTTGATCTCGATTTCCTGCTGGATCGTTTCGGCAAGCTCAAGCCGGGAAAGCTGGAGCAACTTGATGGCCTGCTGCAACTGGGGGGTCATCACCAATTGCTGGCTAAGTTTCAGTTGCTGTCTGAGTTCAAGGGCCATGTTCGCCGAAATCCTTACTGCAAAAGACACACAGGGTACGGCGCGGGATTGCGCGGCCCTTGTCTGAGTATAATACTCCATGACGGCAAGGTTTTTGCAAGAAGAATTTCGGGGAACGAAGAAAGAAGGGGTATTTTGTTACGATGCTTACAGGAAGAAACCGTCCACCAAAGAATTCCATCTTTCCGGCAGGCCTTGGCATTGTAAACGTTGGGCAGTGCCGCAGATGCGCGGAAGAGGCCGGCGAAGTGTGCTGTTGCACATGAGCCGACCGATGACAAAGCAGATGCGGTGCTGCCCAATGTTTACTACAGGGTAAAGTTTTCCCCGAGGTACATCCGGCGGGCTTCCTCGTTGGCCACAATCTCTTCGGCATTGCCATGGATGAGGATCTTCCCCTGGCTGACGATGTAGGCCTGATCGCAGACGGAAAGGGTTTCCCGGACGTTGTGGTCGGAGATAAGCACCCCCAGACCGCGGTTTTTCAGGTTGCCTATGATTTGCTGGAGATCGGCCACCGAGAGCGGATCGATTCCGGCAAAAGGCTCGTCCAGAAGAATGAAATGCGGATTGGTGGCCAGCGCCCGCATGATCTCCACCCGGCGGCGTTCGCCCCCGGAGAGCGAATGCCCCCGGTTGCCTGCCAGATGGGAGATTTTCAGGTCTTCCATGAGCTGGCCGACCCGGTTGTTGATCTCTGCCTTGACAAGACCCAGCGGTTCCAGGACGATGCGGACATTTTCTTCCACCGTGAGCTTTTTAAAGACCGAGGATTCCTGGGGCAGATAGGAAAGCCCCTTGACCGCCCGTTGGTGGATGGGCAGACCGGTGATGTCCTCGCCATCCAGCAGAATGACGCCTGCGTCGGGCCGGACAAAGCCGGCGATGGCGTAGAAGGTGGTGGTTTTCCCGGCGCCGTTTGGCCCGAGCAGGCCGACCACCGTGCCGGTTTCAACCCGCAGGCTGATCCCATCCACAACCGTGCGGTTCTTGTAGCGTTTGACGATATCTTTTGTTTCGAGAACAGACACAGGAGCCTCCGTATTCACTGTTGCTGACCGCTCTGCGGACCTTCGCCGCCTGGGTAGAAAAAGGCCTTGACCCGCTCGCCTTTCTTCTCGCCCCGTTCCACGATGCTCTTGCCCTGGTCGAGGAAAACGACAACGGTGTGGCCGGTGACCAGGTTGTTATCCTGCCAGACCTTGCTGTTGCCGATAAGGATCATCTTGCGCTCGGCTTCGTAATACTCCATCTTGTCGCCGGTGCCGGTCATGCCTTCGTTCTGGATTTCCACATTACCCGAGGCAAACAGCTTCTTGAGACTGCGCTCCTCGCTCTGGGGCAGCTTGGCTTTTTCTTCGGCGGAAAGATAATACACCGTCATTTCCGCAGCGCGGATCGTCATCTGGCCCTGCTTGGCATCCACGTTTCCGGTGAAAAGAACCGCGTTGTCAGCCTTCATGGAAACCATCCGGTCCGCCTCGATATGAATCGGCGGCTTGTTTGCGGGGGTGGGGGTGGACGCAGGCGCAGCCAGGCCGGGGCTGGCCATCAGGAAAGGGGCCAAAAAGACCAGCCGACACAAAAAACGGAGCGATGGTTTCATACTTTTTTTAGTTTCCTCATAGTGCTGATGAACTCTGAATAAGTAAAGATACCAGCATCGAGGGTTCTCGGCAATCGCTTTGCCAGGAGGGACCGCCTGTTTTTTGACAATCCCTCACCAGGAAAATCCAAACTGTCTTCAGCCCCAGCCTTGTAAAGGTTCAGCAGTGCCGCAGATGCGCGGAAGAGGCCTGTCCGCCATACACATGGTATGCGGACCAGGCCGATGACAAAGCAGATGCGGTGCTGCTGAACCTTTACATTTTTTGACCGCCTATCTTCTTTACAGATTGCCGCCAGCGGTATATATCTTGCGTACTATCAATAACAAGCAGCTGCTTTTTCCCCAAAAAAAATCAGCCCCAGATCATTCAACCATTACAGACAAACTGCCATGCTCACAGGTATCGAAAAAGCCAAGACCCTCATTGAGTCCTTGCCCTATATCAAAAAATTTTACGGCAAAACCGTGGTCATCAAATATGGCGGCCATGCCATGGTGGATGAGGAGCTGAAAAAGAGCTTCGCCCTGGATATCATCCTGATGAAGTACGTGGGCATCAACCCCGTGGTGGTGCATGGCGGCGGGCCGCAGATCAACAAATTCCTGAACAAGATGAATATCAAGAGCGATTATGTTCAGGGCATGCGGGTCACCGACGGCGAAACCATGGACGTGGTGGAGATGGTCCTGGTGGGCAAGGTGAACAAGGAGATCGTTGGCCTGATCAATTTCCACGGGGGCAAGGCGGTCGGCCTTTCCGGCCGGGACGGAGACCTGATCAAGGCGCGAAAGATGCAACTCATGAAGGCCCAGGCCGAAAACACCCCGCCGGAGATCATCGACCTCGGTCGGGTGGGGGAGGTGACCGCAGTCAATCCGCAGATCCTCCACACCCTGGACGCCCAGGACTTCATCCCGGTCATCGCTCCGGTTGGGGTAGGCGAGGACGGGCAGGCCTACAACATCAATGCCGATCTCGTGGCCGGAGCCATCGCCACCCAACTCAAGGCGGAAAAACTCATCCTGCTCACCGACGTGGCCGGGGTCTTGGACAAGGCAGGCGCGCTCATCTCCTCCATGAGCTGCGACACGGCGGACCAGTACATCAAAGACGGGGTCATTGCCGGGGGCATGATCCCCAAAGTCAAGTGCTGCCAGGGCGTGGTCCGCGCCGGGGTGGGCAAGGCGCACATCATCGACGGCCGGGTGGAGCACGCCATCTTGCTGGAAATGTTTACCCAACAAGGTGTGGGGACCGAGGTGGTATGATGGCGAATGCGGAATGGATTAAAAAAAGCACTGGTGCATTCATGACCACCTATGGTCGATATCCCGCAGTGATGGTCGAGGGGAAGGGCTGTCTGCTCAAGGATGCCGACGGCAGGGAATATCTGGATTGCCTCGCCGGCATCGCAGTCTGTAGCCTGGGCCACTGCCATCCGGCGATCACCGAGGCGATCTGCCGCCAGGCCTCCACCCTGGTGCATGTGTCGAACCTCTACCATACGATTCCGCAAACCGAGCTGGCCGGGCTGCTGATCAGCCATTCCTTTGCCGACCGGGTGTTTCTGGCCAATTCCGGGGCGGAAGCCAACGAAGCGGCGATCAAGCTGGCGCGCAAGGCAAGCCCGGCGGGGAAATACGAGATCATCTCCCTGGCCGGTTCTTTCCATGGCCGGACCCTGGCCACCGTGGCCGCCACGGGCCAGGCCAAATTCCACCAGGGCTTTGAGCCGCTGCCCCAAGGCTTCCGGCATGCGCCCTTCGGCGATCTCAATGCCTTGGAGTCGATGATTGGCCCGGAGACCTGCGCCATTCTCTGCGAACCCTTGCAGGGGGAAGGCGGGGTCCGGCCCCTGGCGAAAGAGTATTTGGCCGGTATCCGCCAGCTCTGCGACAAGCACGGCCTGCTGCTGATTTTTGATGAGATCCAGGTGGGCATGGGCCGCACCGGCACCCTCTTTGCCTACGAGCAGTGCGGGGTAACCCCCGACATCCTCACCCTGGCCAAGGCCTTGGGCAATGGTCTGCCCATCGGCGCCATGCTGGCCACGGAGTCGGTGGCCAAGGCCTTCAAACCGGGCAGCCACGCCTCGACCTTCGGCGGCAACCCGGTGGTCTGCGCCGCTGCGGTGGCTACATTAAAGATCATGCTGGCCGAGGGCTTTTTCGCCGAAGTCCGGGCCAAGGGGGCCTACCTGGCCGAGCGGCTCACCGAGCTGGCCGCCAAATACCCGGCCATGGCAACCCCTTCCCGGGGGCTCGGCCTGATCCAGGGGCTGCCCCTGACCGAGGCTTGGCTGGATCAAGGTCCGGCCATGGTCAACCGACTCTTTGAAAAAGGGGTGCTCCTGAACTTTGCCGGGGGCAAGGTGCTGCGTTGTCTGCCGCCGCTGATCATCAGCCGCGCCGAGATAGATCGGCTGATCCAGGCCCTGGACGAGGTTTTTGCCGAGCTGAGCCAATAGCCCCCCATACATTTTCCACGAAAAATCCCTTTGCAAAAAAAAAGTTTTTTTGTATGAATTGTAGTTTGGCCCAACCTGAGGGGTGACATTGTCCGTCATCCGCTGGCACTGCTTGGGCTGACATTTTTTGAGCCGGTCTCCTGAATCCTGCCGTGCGCCATGCCGCCGACAGGACGCCCTGAACAGAGAGAGGTCTTCTTTCCGCAAAACCGTGTGGGGGAGACTGGCAGAGAGAACGAAACAATGACACAGCACCTACTGGCATTACAGGATTTCAGCAAAGAGCAGCTTGGGGCCTACATCGAACAGGCCCTGCTTCTTAAAAAAGAAGCCAAGGCCGGGGTTCGCCACCAGCAGCTGGCCGGAAAAACCGTGGCCCTCATCTTTGAAAAGCCCTCCACCCGGACCAGGGTTTCCTTTGAAGCGGCCATGTATGGCTTGGGCGGCCAGGTGATCTATCTCTCCGGCCGGGACACCCAGCTGGCACGCAACGAGCCCCTCAAAGACATGGCCCGGGTCATGGCCCGCTATGTGGACGGCATGGTCGTACGCACCTATGGCCAGGCGATTGTCGATGAGCTGGCCGGATATTCCTCGGTGCCGGTGATCAACGCCCTCACCGATCTGCACCATCCCTGCCAGGTGTTGAGCGACATCATGACCGTGATCGAGCACAAGGGAGAGGTGGCAAAGCTTCATATCGCCTGGTTGGGGGACGGCAACAACATGGCCAACTCCTGGATTCAGGCGGCGGCCCGTTTCGGCTTTGCCCTGACCCTGGCCTGCCCTGCGGGCTACGATCCCAACCCCGCCATCCTCGCCAAAGCCCAGGCCGAAGCGAGCCAACCCATCCGGGTGGTGCGCGATCCGGCAGAGGCAGTGCGGCAGGCGGATGTGATCAACACCGACGTCTGGGCCAGCATGGGCCAGGAAAGCGAACAGGAGGCGCGGCTGGCCGTGTTCCGTTCGTACCAAGTAAACGCCGCCCTGGTGGCCCAGGCCAGACCAGGGGCCATTGTCCTCCATTGCCTGCCGGCCCACCGCGACGAAGAGATCTCCGAAGAGGTGCTGGAGGGTCCGCAATGCGTGGCCTTTGACCAGGCGGAAAACAAGCTCCATATCCACAAGGCCATTCTGGCCATGCATCTGGCCTAAGCACAGGTCAAAAACGAACATTACTGCACTCTGGGAGAACACGGCCAATGGCTGCCAATATAAACAAGATCGTTCTCGCCTATTCCGGCGGGCTGGACACCTCGGTTATCCTCAAGTGGCTCAGGGAAGAGTATCAGGTTCCGGTGGTGGCATTTGCCGCCGATGTGGGCCAGGAGGAGGATTGGGACAAGGTCCGGGCCAAGGGCATGGCCACCGGCGCCGAAAAGGTCATCATCTCCGACCTGCGCGAAGAGTTTGTCCGCGACTATGTCTTTCCGGCCTTTCGCGCCAACGCCATCTATGAGGGCTCCTATCTGCTGGGCACCTCCCTGGCCAGGCCGGTCATCGCCCGCGAACAGGTGCGGATCGCCGAGGCGGAAGGGGCCGACGCGGTAAGCCACGGCGCCACCGGCAAGGGCAACGACCAGGTCCGCTTCGAGCTGACCTACCTGGCCTTGAACCCCAGGCTGACCATCATCGCCCCCTGGCGGATCTGGGACCTCAACTCCCGGACCAAACTCATGGCCTATGCGGAAAAGCACGCCATTCCCGTGCCGGTGACCAAGGAGAAGCCCTACAGCTCCGACGAGAACCTGCTGCACATCAGCTTTGAGGGCGGCATTCTCGAAGACCCGTGGAACGAGCCGGAGGAGAGCATGTTCAAGCTTTCCGTCTCCCCGGAAAAGGCCCCGGATGTCCCGACCTATATCGAAATGGAGTTTGCGGGCGGCAACCCGGTGGCCATCAACGGCGAACGGCTCAGCCCGGCAGCCATGCTGGCCCGCTTGAACACCCTGGGCGGCGCCAACGGCATCGGCAGGCTGGACATGGTGGAAAACCGCTTCGTGGGCATGAAATCCCGCGGGGTGTACGAAACCCCGGGCGGCACCATATTGCGCTGCGCCCATCGCGATCTGGAGACCATCACCCTGGACCGCGAGGTCATGAAGATCCGCGACAGCCTGATCCCCCGCTATGCCGAACTGATCTACAACGGCTTTTGGTTCTCGCCGGAGATGAAGCTCCTGCAAAGAACCATGGACAATGCGCAGGAAACGGTGAACGGCGTGGTCCGGCTCAAGCTGATCAAAGGCAACTGCATCCCGGTGGGTCGGAAGTCCGACCAGTCGCTCTACCAGGAAAGCTTTGCCACCTTCGAAGAAGACGCTGTTTACACCCAGTCCGACGCCGGCGGCTTCATCCGCCTCAACGCCCTGCGCCTGACCATCCAGGCCCTGGTGGAAAAAAAGAGGTAACTTGCCCAGCAGCACCACATCTGCTTCGCCGCTACGCTGCTGTCATCGGCTGGCTCATGTGCAAATAGCACACTTCGCCGGCCTCTTCCGCGCATTTGTGGCAGCAGTGAAGCGGCGCTGCTGAACAGTTACCTTCCAGAGTTATGAAGAGAATTTTAAAAACTAACTAGGCAACACCTTATGTCTTCGGCAAGAAACACCCATAACCCGGCACTGTGGGGCGGCAGGTTCGCGGGAAAGACCGCTGCCTCGGTGGAGGCCTTCACCGCCTCCATCCAATACGATGCCAGGCTGTATAAGCATGACATCGCCGGAAGCCGGGCGCACGCAAAGATGCTGGCCAAGCAGGGGCTGATCAGCGCCAAGGAACGGGACCAAATCGTCAAAGGCCTTGGCCAGATCGAGCGCGAGATCGAAGCGGGGACGTTTGTCTTTAGGCCCGAGCTGGAAGACATCCACATGAACATCGAAAAAACCCTGGTGGAAAAGATCGGCCCAGCCGGGGAAAAGCTGCACACCGCCCGCAGCCGCAACGACCAGGTGGCCCTGGATGTACGCCTGTATCTCCGGGAGGAGTGCCGCAATCTCATCGAACTGCTCGCCGGGCTACAAAAGGCCTGTGTGGTGCTGGCCCGGAAATACGAGCATGCGGTGATGCCGGGCTACACCCACATGCAACGGGCGCAGCCGGTGCTGGTGGCCCACCATATGCTGGCCTATTACGAAATGTTTGGCCGCGACCGGGAACGCCTCAGCGATGGACTGAAGCGGATCAATGTCATGCCCCTTGGGGCCGCGGCCCTGGCCGGAACCGGGTTGCCCATCGATCGGGAGTTTGTTGCCAAGGAGCTGGGTTTTCCGAAGATCACCGCCAACAGCATGGACACGGTGGGGGACCGGGATTTCATCATCGAGTTCATGAGTGCGGCCAGCCTGGTCCAGATCCACCTGAGTCGGCTCTCCGAGGAACTGGTCCTCTGGACCACCGAGGAGTTTTCCTTCGTGACCCTGGCGGACAGCTTCTGCACCGGCAGCAGCATCATGCCCCAGAAGAAGAACCCGGACATCCCCGAGCTGATCCGGGGCAAGAGCGGTCGGGTGGTGGGCAATCTCATGAGCCTTTTGGTGCTGGTCAAGGGGCTGCCCATGACCTACAACCGCGATCTGCAGGAAGACAAGGAGCCGCTGTTCGACACGGTGGACACGGTTTCCCAGTCCGTGGCGATCATGGCCCAGTTGCTGGCCAACCTCACCTTCAATGAGGCGCGTCTGGCCAAGGGCCTTGGCGGCGGCTACATGACCGCCACTGACCTGGCGGATTATCTGGTGCTGAAAGGCATTCCCTTCCGCCAGGCCCACGCCATTGTCGGCCGCACCGTGGCGCATGCCATCGGTAAGGGCAAGGAGCTCACCGAGCTGAAGCTGGCGGAGCTGAAAAAATTCTCCGAGGTCATCGAGGCCGATGTGTTCAAGGTGCTCTCCATCGAGGGCTCGGTCAAGAGCCGGGTATCCCTGGGCGGCACCTCGGGCAAGATGGTGGCCAAGGCCCTGAAGCAGGCGGAAAAAACGTTGGGGATTACGCCATGAGATTCGGATCGATGGGCAGGCACATCCTTGTTGTGGCCTTGGCGATGGTTTTCGCCGCCGGCTTGGCGGGCTGCGGCAAGAAGACCCGGCCCGTGCCGCCCGATACCGTGATGCCCGCGCCCATTACCGATCTGCGCTATAACCTTGACGAAAAGGGGGTGGAGCTCTCCTGGTCCTATCCCCGCTCAACCGTGGAAGGCGACCGTCTGCCATACCGGATCGAGAAATTTGAACTGCTGCGGGCCGTTATCCCCATCAAGGACTACTGTGCCGACTGCCCCATTCCCTTTGGCCCTTCCATCGAGATCACGGCGGAAAGCAGCGACAAGGGCCTGGTTTCCTACCAAGAGACCCTGTTGCGCCCCAATCACCGCTATGTGTATCGGGTCCGCAGCAAGGCGGGTTGGTTTGTCAGCAGCGATGATTCGAACACCGTTTCGGTGGTTTGGGATACCCCGCTCCTGGCTCCGACCAATTTCATGATCGAGGAAGGGGACAAGGCCCTTACCCTGCGCTGGCAGCCGCCCACTGGATTGCTGGATGGAACAACCGTTTCCGACCCCATCCGCTATCAGGTTTCCCGCTCAACCGACAGCGGCGAGACCTTTACCGAGATGCCGGGCGAGCTGGTCGAGGGTCTGGTCTATACGGACAAGGGTCTGCGAAATAGCAAGGCCTACCTGTACAAGGTCCGGGCCATGCGGCTGCATGAGGGAACCGTGGCGGCTGGCATGGCCAGCCCGACCTTAAGCGGTGTGCCGCGCGACCTCACGCCTCCGGCACCGCCCCAAAAGGTGCGGATCGTAGTCACCAACGAGGGGATCAAGATTCTCTGGGAGACGGTTGCCGAGCCCGATCTGGCGGGTTTCCGCATCTACCGCCGCTCGGCCCAAAACCCCACCCCGGAACGCATCGGCGAGGTTGGCGGGGCAGGCCTTTCCTTCCTGGATACGAAACCGCCCAAGGGAAGGGGTGTCTGGTACTACTCGGTCACCGCCTTTGACCAGGCCAAGCCGGCCAACGAAAGCACGTCTTCCATGGAAGCCACGTACAGCGAAGAATGAAGAATTGAGATAGCGAACCATGCATGATTTTCAGTACAAAAACGACACCCTGCATTGCGAGGATATTGCCGTGCCGACGGTGGCAGAGGCGGTGGGCACCCCGTTCTATCTGTACAGCGCCGCCACCCTGACCCGGCATTTTACCGCCTTTGACCAGGCTTTTGCCGACATCCCCCATATTACCTGCTTTGCGGCCAAGTCCTGCGCCAACATCGCCATCCTTCGTCTTTTTGCCTCCCTTGGCGGCGGCACGGACATCGTTTCCGGGGGCGAGCTGTTCCGGGCCCGCACCGCCGGGGTTGATCCCGGCAAGATCGTCTATTCGGGGGTGGGCAAGAGTGCGACAGAGATTCGGGCGGCCCTGGAATCCGGCATCCTCATGCTCAATGTGGAATCCGAGCAGGAGCTGGCCGTGATCCAGACGGTGGCGGCAGGGATGGGCCTCAAGGCCCCGGTCTCCTTCCGGGTGAACCCGGATGTGGACCCCAAGACCCACGCCTATATCTCCACCGGCCTGGCCAAGAACAAGTTCGGCATCCCCATCGGCGACGCGTTGCGGGTCTATCTCGCGGCCAGCAAGCTGCCCAACATCGAAATCAAGGGGGTAAGCTGCCATATCGGTTCGCAGCTTACCCAGGTCGCACCCTTTGTCGAATCCCTGACCAAGGTGAAGGGCTTCATCGCCCAACTGGCCGAACAGGGGATCACCATCTCCCATCTTGACCTGGGCGGGGGCCTGGGCATCCGCTACAACGCGGAGGAGCCGCCGTTGCCCGCCGAATATGCCCAGGCCATCAAGCAGGAGCTGGCAGGCCTGAACTGCACCCTGGTTCTCGAACCGGGCCGCGTACTGGTGGGCAACGCCGGGGCGCTGGTCACCAAGGTGCTGTATACCAAGGAAGGGCTCAAAAAATTCATCATCGTCGATGCCGGGATGAACGATCTGGCCCGGCCCAGCCTCTACGACGCCTTCCATCTCATCCAGGCCGTGGAACGCCCAGGCCGGGAGCAGACGGTGGCCGACGTGGTGGGGCCGATCTGTGAAACCGGCGATTTTCTTGCCCGGGAAAGGCTGATGCCCAACGTGGAGGCCGACGAGCTGCTGGCCGTGATGAGCGCTGGAGCCTACGGGTTTTCCATGTCGTCCAACTACAACTCCCGGCCCCGGGTGGCCGAGGTTCTGGTGCATGGGGACAATTTTCATCTGATCCGGGCCAGGGAAACCTATGAAACCCTGGTCCAGGGGGAAAGCATCCCTGAATTCCTTAAGCAGCAGGACGCATGACCATGCAGTTTCCCATTGATTTCACCAAGATGAGCGGCACCGGCAATGACTTCATCCTCATTGACCACCGCACCCCGTTTCTGGCCGAGGAAGATATGCCCGCCTTTGCCAAGGCGGTGTGCGAGCGTCGGGTTTCCGTGGGTGCGGACGGCCTGATCTTGCTTGAAAACAGCGAGGCTGCGGATTTCCGCTGGCAGTTTTTGAACGCCGACGGCAGCTGGGCCGAGATGTGCGGCAACGGCGCCCGCTGCGCCGCCCGCTTTGCCCATGACCGGGGCATCGCCCCGGCCCGGATGCGCTTTGAGACCGTGGCCGGAATCATCGAGGCCGAGGTGACTGGTCAGTCGGTCAAGCTCAAGATGACCGCGCCCACCGGCCTGCGGCTGCATGAGAAGCTCCAAGTCAACGGCCAGGAACAGGTGGTGCATAGCCTCAATACCGGGGTGCCCCACGCCATGCTCTTCATGGACGACATCGCGCAGGCACCGGTGCTTGAGTGGGGCAGGCTGATCCGCTTCCACGAGCATTTCCAGCCCGCCGGGACCAATGTCAATTTTGTGCAGCAGCAAGCGGGCAACGGACTGATCGTCCGCACCTACGAGCGCGGGGTCGAAGGGGAAACCCTGGCCTGCGGCACCGGCGCCGTGGCCGCAGCCATCATCGCCGGGCTTCTTGGTCAGGTTCGGCCGCCGGTGACGGTTACCACCTCGGGGGGCGAAGAACTGATCATCCATTACGCCCTTACCGGGCAGGAAATTGCCGACGTCTTTCTGGAAGGGCCGGCCAATTTTATCTACGAGGGTCGGCTGCACACCGAAGCACTGAGAATGAAATCGTAAGGGACCATCCCCTTTTTTGCTTTTGAGAGAGACACACAGGAGGAAGTTATGAGCAAGTTTCGCGGAGCCTTTGTCGCCATCGTCACCCCGTTCATTGATGGCAAACTGGACGAGCAGGGGTTGCAGGATCTCATCGAGTTCCAGATCGCAGGCGGCACCCACGGCATTGTCCCCTGCGGCACCACGGGCGAATCCGCCACCATGAGCCATGCCGAACACCGCCGAGTGGTCGAGCTGACCGTCAAGACCGTGGCTGGCCGGGTGCCGGTGCTGGCCGGAACCGGTTCCAACAGCACATCTGAGTCCATCGAGCTGACCCGCGCAGCCAAGGAGGCGGGGGCGGATGGCGCCCTGATGATCACCCCTTACTACAACAAGCCGTCCCAGGAGGGGCTCTATCAGCATTTTAAGGCGGTGGCCGAGGCGGTGGACATCCCCATTATCCTCTACAACGTGCCGAGCCGGACCGCAGTGAACATGCTGCCCGAGACCGTGGCCCGCTGCGCCCAGATCGCCAACATCGTGGGGGTCAAGGAGGCCACCGCCGATCTCAACCAGATCAGCCAGGTCATCCGCCTCTGCCCCAAAGGTTTCGCGGTCATGTCCGGCGATGATTTCACCTCCATGCCCACTGTGATGATCGGCGGCACCGGGGTGATTTCCGTCACCTCCAACGTGGCGCCAAAGGACATGGCCACGATGATGGACGCCGCCCTAGCCGGAAATATCGCCCGCGCCCAAGAGCTGCACTACAAGCTGCTCCCCTTGATGCAGGCGATGTTCATCGACACCAACCCGGTGCCGGCCAAGACCGCCCTGGCTATGATGGGCAAGATCAAGTCCGGCTTGCCGCGGTTGCCCCTGTACAAGATGAACGAGGCCAACGAGGATAAGCTAAAAAAGGTTATTACCGCTTACGGGCTCATCTAAATTTATGCGGTCAGCTGACAGCTATAAGCTGACGGCTGATACCTGATTGAAGGAGAAGGATCGTATGACCAAGGTTATTGTCGCCGGGGCCGCAGGCCGGATGGGCCGCCGGATCAGCTATATGGTGCACCAGCAGGAAGGCCTGACTCTGGCTGCCGGCTTTGAACGGCCCGATGGCCCGGAGCTTGGCAAGGATCTCGGCGATCTGGCCGGGATGGGCACCTTGGGCGTGCGGGTGGCGGACAGCTTCGAAGCGGTCAAGGACCAAGGCGAGGTGGTTATCGATTTCACCTTCCACGAGGCCACCATGGCCCTGGCCCGCAAGGCGGCCCTGGCGAAAAAAGCCATGGTCATCGGCACCACCGGGCTCAGCCCCGATAATTTGGCCGAACTGGCCGAATTGAGCAAAAATTTTCCCTGCGTCCAGTCGCCCAACATGGCGGTGGGCGTCAATGTCCTGTTCAAGATCGCCCGGAAGATGGCCGCCTTGCTGGGCGATGCCTACGATATCGAGATCATCGAGGCACACCACCGGATGAAAAAAGACGCGCCCAGCGGCACGGCTCTGAAGCTCGGAGAGATGGTGGCCGAAGGCGTGCACCGCAATCTGGCCGAGGTGGGGGTCTATTCCCGCCACGGCATGATCGGCGAGCGCACCGATAAGGAGATCGGCATCCAGACCATCCGGGCCGGGGACATCGTGGGCGAGCACACCGTCTATTTTGCCGGGGCAGGGGAGAGGCTGGAACTCACCCATCGCGCCCACAGCCGGGACAACTTCGCCCGAGGCGCGGCCCTTGCCGCTGCCTGGGTGGTGGACAAGCCCAACGGCCTTTACACCATGTTCGACGTGCTGGGCTTGCAGGATATTTAGGCGCTTCTTGTAAAAGTCCCAAAAGTTCCCTCCCCCTGGAGGGGGAGTCAATTTGGAAGCGTTTTGCAAGAGGCTCCATGAAAGACCCGCGGCAGGCCTTCATCGGGCTGGGCTCCAATCTCGGCGACGGCCAGACCAATCTGCTGGCGGCCTGGCAACGGCTGGGCGAGGTGGCAGGGGTTATTCCAGCCCGGCTATCGAGCCCATACCGAACAGAGCCCCTCGGCATTGACACGGACCACTGGTTCACCAATGCCGTGGGCGAAATTTGCACTACTCTTTCCCCCACAGAGCTGCTAGCCGCCATGCTCGCCATCGAGACAGCCCTGGGCCGGGATCGCGCCCTGACCCAAGACAGGCCCGTTGATTTGGACCTGCTCTATTATGGAGACCTGATGATACAGAGCCACACCCTGACCGTGCCCCATCCGCAGATCGCCAACCGGCTTTTCGTGCTAGCGCCGCTGGCGGAAATTGCTCCTGAGTATATGCATCCGATTCTTGGCCGGACCAGCCTGGAACTCTGTAGCGAACTCCGCGATCAAACAGTGGAGCGGCA
The DNA here is from genome assembly GCA_964441875.1 of uncultured Desulfurivibrio sp. Taxonomy (GTDB): domain Bacteria; phylum Desulfobacterota; class Desulfobulbia; order Desulfobulbales; family Desulfurivibrionaceae; genus Thiovibrio. The sequence goes on along the minus strand of CAYTVV010000011.1, from coordinate 32,873 downwards.
AGAGTGGCGAGACAGGGGGGCTTTCGGTGTTTAAGCTCTTTATCTACGCGGTCTTTCTCTATGTCATCTACCGCCTGCTGACCGGCGGCAGGAAAAAGAAACCCGACCCCGCCAGCAACCGGCAGGGCGCAGGGGCAAGCGAAATTCCCGCCCACGATCAGCTGGTGGAAGACCCGGTCTGCCATATCTATGTTCCCAAAAGGCAGGCAATTGTGTTACAAGATGGGGATACACCTGTATTTTTTTGTAGTGAACAATGCCGGAAAATGTATTGTGATGCCCACGCAACAAATCGGCAGGAAAATGGCTGAGCCTTTTTTCTTGCCCTTACAAGGAGAGAATAGATGAAGTTTTTTATTGATACCGCCAACATCGAAGAAATCAAAAAAGCCGTGGACATGGGCATGGTGGATGGAGTCACCACCAACCCCTCGCTGATCGCCAGGGAGAACAAGCCCTTTGTTGAGATCATCAAGGATATCTGCAAGGTGGTGGACGGCCCGATCAGCGCCGAGGTAATCGCCCTTGACGCCGAGGGCATGGTCCGCGAGGGCCGCGAGCTTGCCGCCATCCACGCAAACATCGTGATCAAGATCCCCATGACCACCGAAGGCCTCAAGGCGGTCAAGCAGTTGGCCGATGAGAAGATCAAAACCAACGTGACCCTGGTGTTTTCCGCCAGCCAGGCCCTGATGGCCGCCAAGGCCGGGGCCAGCTATGCGAGCCCCTTTGTCGGCCGCCTGGACGACATCTCCCAGAATGGTATGGATCTGGTCAGCGACATCATGAACATCTACGACAACTACGGCTATGCCACCGAGGTGATTGTCGCCAGCATCCGCAATCCCAACCATGTGGTGGACGCGGCCCTGCTGGGCGCCCATATCGCCACAATCCCCTTCAAGGTCATCGCCCAACTTGCCCGGCATCCGCTCACCGATCTCGGCATGGAACAATTTTTGGCCGACTGGGAAAAAAGAGCAAAAGCGTAGTATACTGTTGTTGCAGACGCATCTGTTCGGAGACAAAAACTTGGTGCAGACACGGAAACCCCACAGCCACAAGGGAACAACCGGAGCCCGGATGGCAGGACAACTCCTGACCGTGCTGGTCTGGGCATTACTGCTGGCGCCGGATGGCGCTCACGCGGCGATCTACACCTTTGTCGATGCTCGGGGCACCGTGCATTTCACCAATGTGCCCAACGATCCCCGCTACAAGCTCGGGGTGATCCGGCCGCAGTTCCGTGGAGGCAGCGGCAGGGCGGCAAAGGCCGGTGATCCGCGCCTCTATGAAGAGCATATCCAGAGGGCGGCCAGCCGGTACGAGATGGACCCCCTGTTGATCAAGGCCGTGATCAAGACCGAGTCCAACTTCGACTGCCAGGCGATTTCCTCCAAGGGAGCCCAGGGCCTCATGCAGCTGATGCCGGGAACCGCCGCCGACCTGAATGTCTTTAACCCCTTTGACCCCCAGGAAAACATCTTCGGCGGCACCAATTACCTGCGCCAAATGATGGCCCGCTTCGGCGGCAACCTCAGGCTGGCTCTGGCCGCATACAATGCCGGGCCAGGCAAGGTTGAAGCCGCCCAGGGCATTCCCTTGATCCCGGAAACCCAGCAGTATGTGGCCAAGGTTATCCAGCATTACCGACAGATGACTGCCGCGGCGGCTCCTTCTTCCCGCTGGCTGGGCGCGGCTAATTAGCCGTTGTTTATTGCTTCAAGAACACCGTTAAAGTACCCTCCGGCAGAAGAAGGGGCCGTAACGAAATGGTTAAAAATCTAATGGTTGTTTTATAACGGTCCCTAAAGTCCATGAGTCGACACGCGATCTTCACCTTTCCCAATCTGCTCACCGGATACCGCTTTGCGGTGGCGCCGATTCTCCTCTTTTTTCTCTATCCCGAACCCAGCGTCGGGGTCAGCCTGTTCGCCTTTTTCCTTTTTCTCACCGGGGCGCTTACCGATCTTGCCGACGGCTATTACGCCCGAAAGCACAAGATCGAAACGGTCCTGGGCAAATTGATGGACCCGGTGGCGGACAAGGTGCTGGTTTGCGCGGCTCTGATCATGCTGATCCCCATGGACAAGCTCCCGGCCTGGCTGGTATTCATCATCCTCTCCAGGGAACTGGTGATCACCGGCCTCCGCGGGGTGGCCGCCTCTTCGGGCATCGTGATCGCGGCCAGCGGCATGGGCAAATTGAAGAGCATTATGCAGTACACCGCACTCTGCGTCCTGATCTTCCCCATGGGCGTCGTGCCCATCCCCTTCCTGCACGAACTGGGCAAGGCCATCCTCTATATTTCCGCGGTGATGACGGTCTGGTCGGGGGTGGATTACTTCTACCGGTTCCAGAAAGTTTTTCTGGGAACCAGTCACTGAAACAGGGGGGAGAGAAGGGTCTTTAGGGCTTGACAGGGCTCGGCAAGGCCTCTATAGTGTTCGTCCGATGCTGCACCCCGTTACGGGACGCAGCATTGTAATTTTGCCGGAGTGGTGAAACTGGTAGACGCACGGGACTCAAAATCCCGCGGGGGCAACTCCATGTCGGTTCGATTCCGACCTCCGGCACCAACGCATAATCCGATACTGTCCGGTATCGTCCTGAAAGCCCTGAGAAATCAGGGCTTTTTCTTTGCTGTCCGGTGACAGCCCCTCTCCCTGACTGTTTGACATCCAAAAAATTTAGGGTCCTCTCTGGGGGACAAGGAGAGGATATCCCCTCTGACCGGGGAGCCGATCCTGCTCAGGTCGTCTCCATCATCTCCCAAAGCGTCTGGCCCAAAGCGAACAGCGGCGCGACAAATAGAGTGACAATGAGCAGCGCCTGTTTCTGTAGCCACGCATTTGTAAGCATGCCGATCATCCCACCGGAATCACCAGTCAGCCAGAAGGCCAGAAGGGGAAAGAGCAACGCCCCCACCCCCAGCAGAACCACCTCGGTAATGAGCAATTTCCGGGCAAACAGCTTTGCCCCGTCATACAAAAGCCTTACCCAATCCATCCTCGCAGAGAGCATTTCCATGGCGTCGCAACTCTCCCGAACCTGGACCAGCATCTCCTGAACAGCATGGTAGAGTTGACCATGCATGTTCTGCTGGGCAAGGCCTTCGATTGCACTCAAATTTTCCCGAGCCGCCTGGAGCATTCCCTGAAAATTCCCAAAAGAAGACTGGTAGGGATAGTCCTGCCAGTATCGCCGGAAGGCCTCCCAGGTCGCCAGCATCCGGGCGATATCGGCCTTCATGGCATCAAGGGCGTTTTCATGCAATCGGTAGCAGGCGCGAAGCAACGCCTGGGCCTTGTACGCCACCTCCAGAAAGTCGTAATAACTGCCCTGGGCAAACTGCTTTTCCAGACCAGCAAGGTCGGCAAACAGGGCCGCCGGGCCTTCCTCCCCGGCAAACCAGACCTGAAGATCCTTGCAGACCTCCTGGGCCTTCAACAGGTTTTCTTCGGCCTCCTGTCGCTGGACCTGGAGCCGGACAGCGAGCAGATCCTCAACCGGCCCGGCAATGACAAACAGTTGCGGATCCATGAGCGCAGTCAGGAACAGCTCTTTGTGGTCGGTAACCAGGGATCGGAGCTGACGGAGGCCTTTTTCTCCCATCTCCCCTAGGACCATGAGCTGGACTTGCCGATACAAGGCCTCGGCAAGGTCCCGACGCAGACTGAAAACACTATCCAGAACGTGTCCCGCCTTCCAGTGATCATCGTGGAGAGCATAATATCTGGACTGCAACAGGGCGATATAGATCTTTTCCTTGTCGGAGTTCGCTATACCCGCGGCATGTTCCAGAAAATGCTCAAAATCGTTGTCCCGCTCAAGCTCCAGGGCGACAAAGGCACGACCGATCGTGGCATAAAACTGCTTGCCCTTGGGCCGTCTGCTTTCCTCGACAAAGAGATCCTCGGCCTGGGCATACTGGCCCACCCGCAGACAATCAAGGCCAAGGTGCAGGCTATGGCTATCCACCGAGACCGTGTCCGGCTTGGTCAACTCCTCCCATTTGGCATTGCTGTTAAAGGCAATGTTCCACAGAAACCTGGGCTGACAGATCAGATTCAGGTCAAAATAAGTAAGATACACTTGCAGAAGCGGGTCCTGCCGGATCTGGGACACGGTGAGCCCGGTCGCCATCATATTGGTCAATTTTCCCTGAGCGGACATGGCCTTGCCAAACAGCTCGCTCAATGTTTCGAGGGGCAGATACCCGGCCAGGTAAATCCCCTGGGTGGCCATGGTCAACATCTTTCCCGGGCAGTCCGCCGCCTTGTGGATGGTCATGCCGCAGTAGAAACAAGGGGCAAGCGGCCCGGCAAGGGGAAGGGCGCGATGGGGAAAAATTTCGACGTGCGGAATTTCCGGAACGGAAAAGGAGAGAAGATACAAGCCGTTGCCTGCCTCGGCAAAGGTGTGGGGCAGCACATTTTCACCGGCCGGATTTTCCGTCCAGTGCTGTTTCAAAGGCCGGGTTACATAGGGCTGCTCATGTTGGAGAAGATCCCAAAAGCTTGCCGCAGCGTCATGCACCGGGCCAGGCAGATCTCCCTCTTTTTCGAGGTGCAGAAGAATGTGCAGGGGCAGGGGGCCGACATTCTTCTTCCATTCATACGCTTTTTTCAACCGGGCCAGACTTTCCTGTAATGCAACACAGGCGGTATCCGGTTGCGCAAAATGGAAAAGCAGCAGGGCCTCCGTACTCGCTGGATCTTCTTTCCCTTTCACGGCAAGAGCCTGCCGCAAGTCCAAAAGAAAATCCGCCCAGTTTTCTCCCAGGATAGCCTGCCCTTGGGAGTTCACGGCTTGTAGCGCGAGGAGAAAAGCAAATTCTGCTGCCATGGATGCAATAGCCTGTTTTTTTGTCAAAAACCGTCCGGCCCTAGCCTACAGACACTTGTCCAAGATAGCGCGGGCTTCTTTATGTCCGGGATCAAGACGGAGGACCTTCGAAACCCACTGGTCGGCCCGCACCGGAAATTTCATGGCGTAATAGGCTTTGCCCAGGACCAGAAAAAGCTCGATATCCTCGGCGGTTTTCTCCGCCGCCTTTTCAAGCATCTTGACGGCCTCATTACAATCGCCCGCGGTATACAAGGCTATCCCGATTTTTTTGTGCAGATAGATGCGTTCCGGGTCCGCCTTCAACACCTCGCGGTAGGATTTGACCGCCAGCTCGCCCAGGCCGCAGCCATTGCAGGTGTCGGCAATATCTTCCTTGAAGTCGATATCGTTGCCCTTTGTTTTCAAAACCAGGCGCAGAACTTTTTCCGCCTCGGGCATCATTTTTTTCTTGATCAGCAGCTTGGCGAAATTCATGGCCCGGTCCGCATGCCTGGGGCTGATCTCCATGGCCCGGTTGAAGTTTTCCAGGGCCATATCCATCTTGCCCTGACGGAAATAAATCTGCCCCAAGGCATGGTAGGAGCTGACGTCAAGCCGATTGATCTCCACGGCCTTTTCAAAGCAGAGCTGGGCTTTCTTCAGGTCGCCTTTTTTCCCGAAAAGCCTTCCGAGTTCCCGGTAGGGCTTTGAGGACCGTTCATTGAGCTTGGCCGCCTCGGTGGCCGCGGCAATGGCGCCGTCAAGATCGCCCTTTTCATCAAGGGTGCGCGCCTGGAGCAACAGCTGGTTGAAGGGCGAAGGGTTATTGAGCTGGCCCAGGAGCTCCATGACCTTCTGCTCCAAGGTCGCGGTAACAAAAGGCTTGGTCATGTATGCGTCAACATCCTGCTCGGCCGCTTCGGCGACAATATCCATGTTGGCTTCGGCGGTGACCATGAGAAAGGGAACATCGCGCAGCTTCTTGGTGGCGCGGATCAGGCCCAGCAACTCGGTGCCGGACATATAGGGCATGTTGTAATCACAGATGATAAAATCGATGACGGTATTCTCATCCTGGAGAAGCTTCCAGGCATCCCGACCATTGGCCGCCTCGTAAAACTCCTTGCCGAACTGGACCAGCTTCAGCATGGCCTTGATGGATCGACGCATGTTGTCGATGTCATCCACGATAAGAAAAACCATATCTTTAGGGGCTTTGAGCTTCATCCTGCGTTTCTTCCCTTTGCTGAAATCCGTCAGCTCTGTATTACAGGGGCAAACTGAAATAAAAACGGGAACCTTGCCCCGGTTCACTCTCCACGCCGATCCTGCCCCGATGAATCTCCACGGCCAGACGGCAGAAATAGAGGCCAAGGCCGGTGCCGACCAGGGCATCCTGCTTGTCGGAAATTCTGGCGTACTTCTCAAAAATGGTGCGGTGCTTTGAAGCGGGGATCCCGGGGCCTTGATCCTGCACATAAAATTCCAGCCGCTTTTTGCCGGGCACCCGCCGACAGCCAAAGCGGATCGTGGTGTTGCTCGCGCAATAGCCCAGGGCATTGGTGAGCAGGTTCTGCAACACCCGCAGGATGAGAATGCGGTCCAGGGCGATCTGCGGCAGATCCGCTTCCGTCTCCAAGACCAATTCCACATCCTTGATCCTGGCCATGCCCTTGATGCTGCTCAGGCATTCGGCCAGCATGGGGGCGGGCTCGACAACCTCTTTGATGGGCGTGAGCTTGCCGTCTTCAATCTTGCCAATGCTCACCAGGTTTGAAACCATGCGCACCGCCCGATCACACCCCATCTGGGCCGATTCCAGAAACTCCCGGTTTTCCTCGGAATCGGAAACGGTGTAGGACAGGATATCGAGATTGGCCACCACCTCGGAAAGCGGACCCTTGAGGTCATGGATCAGCATGCGGGAGAGTTCGGCGCGCAAAGTCTCCTGATGCCGCAGTTCAAGATTGCGCTCCTGGAGGATACGCTGCTGCCGACGGAGATCCTGTTGCAGATTTTCCTGGACCAGCAGGGAGAGGATGACGCTGCTGAAATCGAAAAGACGGGTGATATCTTCCTTGAGCAGATCCTTATCCCCGATCTTGTCGGTCACATTGATGACACCCAACACCTTGCCCTTATGAAGAATGGGCATGGACAGCAGCGAATTGCGCTTGTAGCTGCTGCGGCACATTCGGTCAAAGCGTTTATCCTTGGAGATATCCTTGAGAAAGAGAGGCTCCTGATGCCGGGCCACCCAGGCGGCCACGGACCGCTCATCGTCCAGGGTCTGCTCATGGCCGAGAATCTCGACTCGGCTTGCCGCCCGAACCACCAGATATTTCTTCCGTTCCAGCACCATGAGGGAGCCTTGCTCCACCCGGAGATACTCGAGGATAACCTCCAGTATTCGACCCAAACGCCCATGATAATCAAGGTGTCGGGTGTTGATCACCCCGGCAATCTGGGAAAAACTGTCCAGGAGCCGGTTGGCCAACTCCAGATCCCGCATCTCTTTCTGTCCACCCTTCACGGCAGTCCCTTTCCCCTTAGAGATTAGTCGGCAACAATCGTAACTGCCCGGCAGCAGCGAAGCGGCGCTGCCGGACAGTTACCAATCCGGTCCCCATGCAAAAATCATTTTTCTTCTTGCATGGTATCACAGAAAAACCGGCTGGGCAAAACGGCAATTGAGGTTATTTCCATTCATAACTCTCCAGTTTGAGTCGGAATTGAGCGAAACCCTCGGGAGGAACTGTTCAGCAGCGCCGCTTCGCTGCTGCCGCAGATGCGGTGCTGAACAGTTACTCCCATTCGATGGTTCCCGGCGGCTTACCCGTCACATCGTAGACCACACGGGAGATGCCGCGCACCTCGTTGACGATCCGCCGAGAAACATGATCGAGGAAATCATAGGGAAGATGCGCCCAGCGGGCAGTCATGAAATCCACGGTCTCAACGGCCCGTAAGGCCACGACATGGGCGTACTGACGGTTGTCGCCGACCACACCCACCGAACGCACCGGGAGGAACACGGTGAAGGCCTGGGAGACCTTGTCATAGAGTTCGTTCTTACGCAGCTCCTCGATGAAGATCGCATCGGCCAAGCGCAGGGTATCGGCGTAGTCCTTGCGCACCTCGCCCAGGATGCGCACCCCGAGCCCTGGGCCGGGGAAAGGATGCCGGTAGACCATCTCATAGGGCAACCCCAGCTCGACCCCGATGACGCGGACCTCATCCTTGAACAGCTCCCGCAGGGGCTCCACCAGGCCAAGCTTCATATGCTCTGGCAGCCCGCCCACGTTGTGGTGGCTCTTGATCATCTTGGCCTTGCCGGTTTTGGCCCCGGCCGACTCAATGACATCCGGGTAGATGGTGCCCTGGGCCAACCACTTGGCGTTGGCGAGTTTCTCCGCCTCCTCCTCAAAGACCTCGATAAAGGTGTTGCCGATGATCTTGCGTTTCTGCTCCGGATCTTCCACGCCTTTGAGCCCGGAGAGAAACCGCTCCTCCACGTCCACCCGCAACACCTTGACTCCCATGTGCTTGGCAAAGGTGGTCATGACCTGATCGCCCTCATGGAGCCGCAACAACCCGTTGTCCACAAAGACACAGGTGAGCTGGGTGCCGATGGCCCGGTGGAGCAGGGCGGCGACCACCGAGGAATCAACCCCGCCGGAAAGCCCCAGCAGCACCTCGTCTTCGCCTACCTGGCTGCGGATTTGAGTGATGGCATGGTCGATGATGTTGCTCGGCGTCCAGAGGCGGCCGCAGCCGCAGATCTCGTGGACAAAGCGCTCGATGATCCGCTGGCCCTGGCGGGTATGGGTCACCTCCGGGTGAAACTGGAGGCCGTAGAAATTGCGCGATTCATCCGCCATGCCCGCCATGGGTGCGCTGTCGGTCTCGCAGATGGCAACGAAGCCTTTGGGCAGCCGATTGACCCGGTCGCCATGGCTCATCCACACATCGAGCAGGCCAAAACCCTCGGGGCTGGCATGGTCCTCGATGTCGGTGAGCAGTTTGGAGTGGTTGCGGGCCCGCACCTGGGCATAACCGTATTCACGATGGCTGGCCGATTCAACCTCGCCGCCCAACTGAGCAGCCATGGTCTGGAGGCCGTAACAGATGCCGAGCACGGGCACGCCCAGGGTAAAAACCACCTCGGCGGCGCGGGGGGTTTCGGCCTCATGCACCGATTGCGGCCCGCCCGAGAGAATGATCCCCTTGGGGCCAAAAGCCCGGATCTCCTCGGAGGTCATGTCCCAGGGATGGAGTTCGCAATACACCCCTGCCTCCCGCACCCGCCGGGCAATGAGCTGGGTGTACTGGGAGCCAAAATCAAGAATCAGTATCTTTTCGCCGTGGATATCCATTGTTTTCCTTTGGTGCAGGAGTCAGAAGAAAAAATTCTGATTCCCGACTTCTATTTTTAGCCCAACCGATAATTCGGGGCCTCTTTGGTGATGATCACGTCGTGGACATGGCTTTCTTTGAGACCGGCGGCGGTGATCTTGACAAACCTCGCCTTCTGGCGCAGCTCCTCGATGGTGGCCGCACCGAGATAGCCCATGCCGGAGCGCAGACCGCCCATGAGCTGGTAGATCATATCGGAAAGCGGCCCCCGGTAGGGCACCTTGCCTTCGATGCCCTCGGGTACGTATTTGGCCTGGCTTTCCACCCCTTCCTGGAAATAGCGGTCGCTGGAGCCCTGCTTCATGGCGCCGAGCGAGCCCATGCCCCGGTAGCCCTTGTAGGTTCGGCCCTGATAGAGAAAGGTCTCGCCGGGGGACTCATCGGTGCCGGCAAAGAGGCTGCCGATCATCACCACCCGAGCGCCGATGCCGATGGCCTTGGCGATTTCGCCGGAGTACTTGATCCCGCCGTCGGCAATCACCGGCACGCCGAATTTATCCGCGGCCTTGGAACAGTTGTGGATCGCGGTCATCTGCGGTACTCCGACCCCGGCCACGATCCGGGTGGTGCAGATGGAGCCTGGACCCACCCCGACCTTGACGCAATCTGCCCCTGCCCGGATCAGGGCCTCGGCCCCTTCCGCCGTGGCGACGTTGCCGGCAATGACCTGGAGTTCGGGAAAGGCATCCTTGATCCGGGTCAGGGCGTTCAAGATGTTCCGGGAATGCCCGTGGGCGGAATCAAGAACCACCACATCCACCCCGACGCCAATCAATTTTTCCACATGCTCCAAGGCGGAGTTCACGCCGATGGCCGCACCCACCCGCAGGCGACCCAGGTCGTCCTTGGCGGCATTGGGATACTTCCGCACTTTTTCAATGTCCTTGATGGTGATCAACCCCTGAAGATTGCCCTCGTCGTCCACCACCAGGAGTTTTTCGATCCGGTGCTCATGGAGCAGGGCCTTGGATTGCTCCAGAGTGATGCCGGCCTTGGCGGTGACCAGATTCTTGCTGGTCATGACATCCCGGACCAACAAATCCTCGTCGGAAACAAAGCGCAGATCGCGGTTGGTGACAATGCCGACCAGCTTGGTGCCCCGCAATACCGGCACCCCGGAGATCCGGTAGTTGCGCATGATCTCGTTCACTTCCCGCACGGTCTGGGCGTCGTTCACCGTGATCGGATCGATGACCATGCCCGACTCGGACTTCTTGACCTTGCGCACCTCGCGGACCTGCTCTTCCACGCTCATGTTCTTATGGATAATCCCGATCCCGCCCTCCCTGGCCATGGTAATGGCGGCCCGATGCTCGGTGACGGTGTCCATGGCCGCGCTGACCAGGGGAATATTCAGGGTGATCGACTTGGTCAGCATCGTGGCCAAGTTCACCTCGGTGGGCAGCACTTCGGAAGCGGCGGGCACCAGAAGCAGGTCGTCAAAGGTATAGGCGTGTTCGATTGTCTCGAGTGACATCAGCGGACTCCCTCAAAAAAAGTGTGGCAGGTGATGCGCCTCGCTTGCCAAGGCGATCTGAGATACTAGAACGTCACCCACAGAACGGGTGGCAAAAAACCGTAGAGTCTTCACTATAAAAAACTTTCACGCGTGAGGTCAATGGCGAGTTTACAGAGAAGCACCTCCGCTGCTCGCTGGCAAGGTCAGGAATCTGTTGTCCCGCTCAGGAGAATGCCCTCCAGCAACCCGGCATCGCTCACCAGCACTGGGCTTGCCAACGCCTGCTGCAACTCCTGCAAAAGTACCGCCCCGGCCATGATAATCTCTCCGCGCCCATCGGCCAGACAGGGCAGGGCGTTGCGTTCCGTGGGGGAAAGGGCGGCCAACCGGACAACCAACCGGTGCAACGTGGCTTGGCTCAACGGGTAATTCTGAACCCGCTGGGCATCATAGCGGTCAAGCCCCAAGGCGAGCGCTGCCAAACTGGTCGCAGTCCCGCCGGAGGCCACCAGCAATAGGTCTTGCCCGAGCATTTCCCTCTCGGCGATACGCCGCAGAGCCGGGACCAGTATCGCCCTGATCTTTTCGCGCATGGGCTCAAGATCCGCACCGAATTCCTCGGTCAACCCCACCGCACCCAGAGGCAGGCTTAGCACCCTGGGCTCGCTCCCGGCTGTGGCCTGAAGGATGAGCTCGGTGCTGCCCCCGCCCATATCCACGACCAGCAGCGGGTAACGGCGCCGGTCTTCAGGCAGGGCGGAAAGCACCCCCAACAGAGCAAGACGGGCTTCCTCCTCGCCGGAAAGCACCTCGACCGACCCGATCAGGGCCTTAGCCCGTTGAAGAAACTCGTCCCGATTGGTGGCTTTCCGCACGGCATGGGTAGCGCAAGCCCGCACACTGTGCAACGGGTACGCCGCCATTATCCCGGCAAACCGGGCCAAGGCCGCGTCGGCCCGAAGCATGGCTGCCGGAGCAAGCAGGCCGCTGAGGCCAAGCCCCTCGCCAAGCCGAACCGTGACCAGATCGTGGGCCAGGGGCCGCAAAAGCCCCTCTTTCACCTCGGCCACCAGTAGACGGAAGCTGTTGGTTCCGATATCCATGCCGCAGGCTATGACCATCGCCGATTCCCCACTGCCGCTTCGCTGTCACCGCTTCGCTGTCACCGCTTCGCTGTCACCGCTTCGCTGTTGCCTTTTGTTGGGGTGTACCGTACAATAATCAATACTCATAGGGGGTTAGCCTCTGCCAACCGCCCCCTCTCCCAGCAAAAAGGATCGCCGCGTGATACTTGACATCAATCCGGACAACCCGCAGCCCCGCCTGATCCAACAGGCGGCGGAGGCCCTGCGCAAAGGGGCGGTGATCTGCTACCCCACCGACACCGTCTACGGCATCGGCTGCGACATGTTCAACCAGAAGGCGATCAAGCGGATCCATCAAATAAAAAAGAGGCCGATACACCAGCCTTTCAGCTTCATGTGCTCAAGCCTCAAAAACGTCAGCACCTATTGCCATGTGTCCAACATGAGCTACAGGATCATGAAAAAAGATCTGCCCGGGCCCTACACCTTTATCCTACAGGCGGCAAAGCTGGTGCCGAAAATCATGCTCAGCCGACAGAAAACCGTGGGGATCAGGGTGCCGGACAACGCCATCTGCCTGGCGCTCATCGAGGCCCTGGGCAACCCGATGCTCAACACCAGCGCCATCCAGGACCCGGATGATCCACCCATGAGCGAGGCCTTCGAGATCGAGGAACAGTTCGGTCGTCTGGTGGATATCATCATCGACGGCGGCACGGTGTATCCAGAGCCGTCATCCGTGGTCTCGCTTATCGGCGATACGCCGGAGGTGCTCCGCCAGGGCAAGGGTGACACCAGTCATTTGTTGTAACCGCTCAGCAGCACCACATCTGCTTCGCAGTCTCGCCGTGCTCGCTTAGCTGTCATCGGCCTGCTCATGTGCACTACACTTCGCAGACCTCTTTCGCGCACCTGCGGCAGCAGTGAAGCGGCGCTGCCGAACAGTTACAACCCATTTTGTGGAAGCGCATGAGGCCGCGCTTACTTCCCGTTCTGGATCAGCGCGTCTTTCAGCGATTTACTCATGGTGAAGTGCAGATTCTTGCGGGAGGTGATCTTCATGACCTTGCCGGTCCTGGGGTTCTTGGTGGTCCGCGCCTTGCGCTGACGCACGGAAAAACTGCCAAAGCCGCGAATCTCGACGCGCCGGTCTTCGGCCAGGGCCTCCACTATGGTGTCCAACATGATATCAACGGCCTGGCTCACATCTTTTTTCAGATACGCGCCCATCTCTTCAGCCACCGCATTTACCAAATCCCGTTTCAACATCGTTTGATACACTCCTATCGCAAGGTCCCTGTCCATTCATAGGCCAGCAACGGACCGGATAAACCTGTTTGCTGTAATAGCGATTCACTTTTTTTGCCGGTCATCAGCCGCAGGAAGGAAAAATCATCTTCCTGGGGATAGATAAGCTCCGGCATCTTTTCGGTCTTCATTCCGGCCAGGTCGGCAGCCAACATGACCGCGTCACTGAAATTGCCCAGCTGATCAACCAAGCCGTACTCCTTGGCCTGCTGGCCCGAAAAAATACGGCCATCGGCAATCTTTCTTACCTCAACCACGGGCAAGGACCGGCTTTCGGACACGGCCTGGACAAACTGGCCCTGGACCACATCGATCATACCCTGAAGCATCAGACGCTCCTCCGCAGTCATGGATCGGGAGGGAGAGCCGATATCCTTCAGCTTGCCGCTTTTGACCACCTCGTTCTTGTAGCCGATCTTCTCAAACAGGCCTTCAAGATTGGCAAACTTGAGAATTACCCCCATGCTGCCGGTCAGGGTGCCGGGGTTGGCGACAATCTTGCTGGCGCCCAGGGAAACATACAAGCCACCCGAGGCCGCCACCGAACCCATGGAGGCGACCACCGGCTTGATCTTACTGGTCCGCTTCACCTCGTCATAGATCTCCTGGGAAGCGCCCACAGCCCCGCCGGGGCTGTCGATCCTCAAGACAATGGCCTTGATCTTGGGCTCTTCCCGAAAGGCCACCAGATGCTCAAGAGTCGCCTCGGATTCGAGGATAACCCCCTTGACATCAATAACCCCGATCCCTTCCTTGAGGAAAAGCTCGGACTTGGACGGACTGGCGAGGTGGACAACAAAAAAGGTTATTCCGCCCCAGAAAAACAGCATGATAGCCCCCAGGACCAATAATCCCGTGAGAACCGGATGCTTGTGGCGGAATAACCCTTGTGACATGACAAACCTAGGGGAAAAAATTTAGGAGCCGTATCGAAACAACCTGTATTTTCCTGACTATTTCGTTACGACTCCTTACTCTCTTGGAACAACGGCTTCGGCCTGCTTACTCCTGGGCCTTATTGTCCATCTCTTCCTTCATAAGATCGCCAATGGTGGACGGGCCACTCTTGGCCTGCTTCTGCTTGTACTCCTCAAGGGAGCCTTCAGCGGAATCATCGGTCAAGGCCTTGATGGACAGGCCGATTTTCCGGTCCTTGGCGGAAACATTGATAACCTTTGCTTCCACGGAATCACCGGCATTGTACAGGCCCACCGGGGTGGCAACCTTGTCCTTGCTGATCTCGGAAACATGGATCAGGCCTTCGATGCCCTCTTCCACTTCCACGAAGATGCCGAACTCGGTCACATTGGTGATCTTGCCCTGCACGGTGCTGCCCACCGAATATTTCTCGATGGCTGCCTGCCAGGGATCCGGCTCCAGCTGCTTGACGCCCAAGGAAAACCGCTCGTTCTCGCGGTCGATCTTCAGCACCACGGCCTGGATGGTTTCACCCTTGGCGTATTTCTCGGAAGGATGCTTGATCCGCTCGGTCCAGGAGAGATCGGAGACATGGATCAAGCCGTCGATTCCTTCCTCGATGCCGATGAAAACGCCAAAATCGGTGATGTTCTTGATCTTGCCTTCGATGATGGAGCCAACCGGATAGTTCTCGCTGACCAGATCCCAAGGATTGGGCTGCAACTGCTTCATGCCCAGAGAGATGCGCTTGGCATCCACGTCGATGTTGAGGATGACCACCTCGGCCGCCTCGCCAACGCCGACAATCTTGGAGGGATGCCGGGTTTTCTTGGACCAGGACATCTCGGAAACATGGATCAGGCCTTCAACGCCCTCTTCCAGCTCGGCAAACACGCCGTAATCGGTGATGCTGACCACCTTACCCTCGGCCTTGGCGCCGATGGGGTAACGCTCCTGCACGGTGGCCCAAGGATCTTCCTTGAGCTGCTTGACGCCAAGAGAAACCTTGTCGTTTTCGCGGTCGTACTTGAGGATCTTGACCTGGACATCCTCGCCCACCTTGAACAGCTTGGAGGGATGGGAAACACGGCCCCAAGAGAGATCGGTGATGTGACAAAGACCGTCCATGCCGCCCAGGTCGATGAACACCCCGTAATCGGTGATATTGGTAATGGTGCCGGTGACCACCTGGCCTTCGACCAAGTTGGACTGCATATCTTCCCGCAGCTTCTTGCGCTCGTCCTCGAGGATGGCGCGGCGGGAGATCACCACATTGTTGCGCTTGCGGTTATATTTGAGGACCTTGAACTCAAAGGTCTGGCCGATGAGGCTGTCCAGATCCTTGACCGGTCTCAGATCGATCTGCGAGTAGGGCAGGAAGGCGGGAACGCCGATATCGACGGACAATCCGCCCTTGACCCGGTTGTCGATCCGGCCAGAGATGGTGCCGTCCTCTTCCTGGATCTTGGCGATGTCTTCCCAGACCTTGATGCCGATGGCTTTCTCGCGTGAGAGCTTCAGGCCGCCTTCGACCTCGCGCTTCTCCACGAATACGTCGAAGATGTCACCCACCTTGACGTCGATTTCGCCATTTTCGTTTTTGAACTCGGAACAGTGGATCGCACTTTCCGACTTGTCGCCGATATCCACCACGATAAAATCGTTGGCCAGGGCGATAACGGTGCCGGATACGACTTCACCGACCTCCGCCACTTTGAGACTTTCCTCGAAAAGCTGAGCAAAGCTCATTTCCCCTTCATTGACATCGGACTTCGTTTTGGTTGCTGTTGTGCTTTTTGCCATGGA
The DNA here is from genome assembly GCA_964441875.1 of uncultured Desulfurivibrio sp. Lineage (GTDB taxonomy): Bacteria > Desulfobacterota > Desulfobulbia > Desulfobulbales > Desulfurivibrionaceae > Thiovibrio. The sequence goes on along the minus strand of CAYTVV010000011.1, from coordinate 17,051 downwards.
AACAATCCTCCTTTGATAGATCGAGCTTATATACCAGAGAATATGGGCAAATACAAACTTTTTATCTGTGGCAAACGGAGCAAATCTTAGGATAAAACACGGTGGTTTACTCTGCCGGAAAACACGGCATAAGCATTTGAAAACAAAGAAAATCCATGGGTAGAAAGAGGGGGCAGGAGGGAGGGCGTGGCAGAAAACTCTTTTGGGCGGTGATATTTTTTTGCCGTTTCAGGGGTCCGTTCCGGCTCCTAATTCTGCGGGACACGACAGGGATGCGTCGGCAATCACCCGATTGCCCCCTTGCTCCTTGCCGGAATACAAGGCCTTGTCGGCACGGGCCACCAAATCGGCGATATCCTCCGACCAAGAAGCGCCGGGATGCCGCACAAACTGGGCCAGCCCGATGCTGAGACTGGTTGGGGCATAGCCTGGCTCCTGGCCGTATCGTGCTTGGATGCGGTCGGCAATCTGACCAACCTGGGCAACGGTGGCGTACGGAATAATGAGGGCGAACTCGTCGCCGCCGAACCGAAAACACCAGTCCACATTCTCCCTGGTGCACTGCACGAGGATGCTCCCTATCGCCTGAAGAACCCGGTCCCCGGCCTGATGGCCATATTGGTCGTTGTACTCCTTGAAACGGTCCACATCGAGCAAGGCCAGATACACCGGGTATCCTTGACGATGGGCCCGCGGCACCTCCTCGTGCAGTTTCATCTCAAAACAACGGCGGTTATACAGGTCGGTGAGCATATCGCACATGGAGAGATGCTCGAGCTTTCTAATCAGGTTTTGCTCACGGATGACTCGGCTGACCTTGGCCTCAAGCTCATCCATGCCGAATGGCTTGGTGATGAAATCGCTGGCCCCGGCCCGGACAACATCGGTAAAGCCATGGATCTCGGCATGGCCGGTGACAACGATGACCTCGATCTGGGGATATTCCTCCTTGACATGCCTCAGGAGCTCCATGCCGTCACAGCGCGGCATGGTCAGATCGGTGAGGACCATGGTGAACTCGCCCTGCTTGAGCTTGACCTTTGCCTCCTCGCCGTCCATGGCCGTATCGAAGGCATGGCCCAGAGCCGTTATGGCGCTTTTCAGCATCTCGATGATAAAAGGATCGTCATCCACCAACAGGATGCGGGTATTCATTTCAGGCGGCAGCTCGTTGTGCAGCAAAATAGTCACCCAGAATCCTTGAATGGTCAAAGGCCAACGGCGGCAGCGATTCTTCTGTAAATATCGCAACCTCGCCCGCATCATCGCCGGCCACGGGCGTTCCTTCCGCCGTGGCAAGAAAAACCGTGCTTATCGTATGCTGCCGGGGGTCGCGATCCGGCTCGGAATAGGTGTGGAACTGACGGACAAGCCGGATAGAGAGCCCTGTTTCCTCGCACGCCTCCCGCACCGCCGCCTGCTCCAGCGACTCCCCGTAATCGACAAACCCGCCGGGCAGAGCCCAGGCAAGAGGCGGATTCTTGCGCTTCACCAGGACAACGCCGCCGCCAAGAGTGATGATGATATCCACCGTGGGCACTGGATTTCTATAGGCCGGGATCGCTTGGCCGCAAGCGGGGCAAGGCTTCACCAGGCAGCCTCCCCGTGACACAGGGCGTGGATGGTGCGCCAGCTCTCCACCTCCGGCAGCGCGTGCTTGCCCTGGTTCCAGGGCTGACGGTAGACGATGGGCTGAATGCCTTCTTCCTGGGCAAGTTGCAGGCAGGTCTGGGCCCGGTCATCCACAAAAAAAGCAAGGTCCATTTCCCTGATGTGGACGGCCTTACTGTCGTGCTCACCGGTTGCCACCAGACGCACCCGACCATACACCTGCGGCCCCAATTCTTTTTTCAACCAGCGGGCGATGGGTTTTTTTTGCGGTCGGGCCGTGATGAAGGTGAGGGGGCCATGGTCGGCAAATTCGGTCAACACCTGGCGGGCGTGCCGCATGAGCCGCAGACCGCAGGCAATGGGCTCTTCCAGCAGACGGCCAAAAATCTCCGCCACCATGGCCGGGTCAAGGTCCAGACAATCCTCCACCTGAAATTCGGTGATTTCCTCCGGGCGCACCTCGGCCCCATACCCGGTGCGGGCCAGACGGATAAAAGCCTCCATGGTATCGGCAACCACGCCGTCTATGTCAAAACCGATACGGCTTGGATGAATATGCATGCAGCATTCCCTGATCCACGCATATATATGTTGCAAAGAAGAAGGCAAATCGGGTACATCTTCCCGCCACAGCGTAGCTATTGTGATTAGTGTAAACCAAAATCCGGCAAAAAAGGCAAAAATTCTTCTCTTCGGATGCGAAAAACCGCCTTTTTGGCCAGGAAGGTTTTCTTGACAAAAAAAACGAAAAAAAGCATAGTTGCTCATTCATCCATAGACGTCGTCTGAAAACAACTATAACATCAGCGCCGCTTACACCACTACCACCGGCGTAAGGCGCCGTGCCGAAATGGTTACAGTCATGATTATTTCGTAACGGCCCCTAAATTTAAATGGAGCACCAGACTTTCATGAAGCTACCTCCCCTTACCATCGGTAAGTTCACCGCCCAGGTTCCCCTTGTTCAGGGAGGCATGTCCATCCGCGTCTCCACCTCGGCCCTGGCCATACCTGTTGCCGAATGCGGCGGCATCGGCACCATCGGCGGCTCGGCCATTCCGGTGGAAGAACTCCAAGCCGACATCCGCAAGGCCAAGGCGGCAACCAAGGGAATCATCGCGGTGAACATCATGTTCGCCATGAAAAATTTCTACAGTCTGGTCCAAGGCTCCATCGAGGCCGGGGTGGACATGATCGTCACCGGGGCCGGTTTTTCCAGGGATATCTTCAAGATCGGCAAGGAAACCAACACCCCCATTGTCTCCATCGTTTCCTCGCCCGCGTTTGCCATACTTGCCGAGAAACTGGGCGCTGCGGCCATCGTGGTCGAGGCCAAGGAGGCCGGCGGCCATCTGGGCACCAACGTGGCCCTGCGCGAACTTTTCCCCGAGATCCGCAAAGTGGTCACCAAGGTCCCCCTGATCGCGGCCGGCGGCATCACCAACGGCTATGAAATGGCGGAGATGATGGACAAGTACGGGGCAGACGGCATCCAGATCGCCACCCGCTTTGTCCTCACCAAGGAATGTTCGGTGGCGGAAAGCTTCAAGCAGGCCATGCTCCACGCCAACCAGGAAGACATCTCCCTGATCAAATCCCCGGTGGGCCTGCCTGGTCGGGCCATCAAGACCCCATTTGTCAAGCAGCTCCTGAACAAGGCCGACCTCAAGGCCAAGGAATGCAAGTACAAGTGTCTGAAAAAATGCGACCATGTGTATTGCATCAGCGACCGGCTCACCGCGGCCTGCGAGGGCAATATGGAAGATGGCCTGGTTTTTTCCGGCGAAAACGTCTTTAAAATCAAGGATATCCTCACGGTCCGTGAGGTTTTCGACCAGTTTGTTTCCCAGGCCGAGTCCATGTACAAAGAACCTACGGCGACGTATTGAGCAGGAGTACTGCCACTTTACCCTCCTGCCCGGAAGACTCCATGGACCACCCATCCCCTGATCTGGCTGACCTACCGGAACCCCTCATCATTCCGCGGGCCGAGCATCCCATCTCCCGCAAGGATATCGACCGCGAGGCCCTGAAGGTGATGCACCGCCTCCGCGACGCGGGCTTTTCCGCTTACCTGGTGGGCGGCGCGGTACGCGATCTTTACCTCGGCAAGACCCCCAAGGATTTCGACATCAGCACCAACGCCCGGCCCGGGCAGCTGCGCACCCTCTTTCGCAACAGCCGGATCATCGGCCGCCGCTTTCGTCTGGTCCAGGTCTTTTTCTTTGGCGGTAAGATCGTCGAGGTCTCCACCCTCCGCTGCCGCAGCGAGTTTGAAGAGGGCGACAAGGAAGAGGACGAGGTGCTGGCCCACAACAACACCTTCGGCTCCGAAGCGGAAGACGCCTTCCGGCGGGATCTCACCATCAACGCCCTGTTCTATGAGATAGAGAACTTCACCATCATCGACTACACGGGCGGGGTGGCGGACCTCAACAATAAAATTGTCCGCATTGTCGGGGAGCCGGACCGGAGGATCATCCGCGATCCCGTCCGCATGATGCGGGCCATCCGCCACGCAGCCAGAAGCAATTTCACCATCGAAGACCGCACCTGGCAGGCCATTGTCACCAACCTCGACACCCTGCGCCTCTGCCCGGATTCCCGGGTTCGGGATGAATTTTTTAAAGACCTCAACAGCGGCGCCTGTGCTCCCTGGTGTCGGCTTGCCGTTGCCAGCGGACTCTTCTTTCTCCTTCTTCCGTGCTATGATGGGATCATCAGCCGGGAGCCGGAGGAGCCCTCAGGCCAAACCCGCCTCCTCTTCGCCCTGTGCCAGGTGATCGATCGCCTGCATGGCGAAGGCAGCCCCCTGCCGGAGCACCTCCTGCTCGCGGTCCTCTTGCTGCCCTGGGCCCAGGCGCGCTTCGACCTGGTAAACCAGGCTGCCGAAGGACGCGAGGCTTTTACCTTTTCCCGCACCCTCCGCGCCGAGGTTGATGCCCACCTGGAACACCTCAATGTCAAGCGGGCCTCCAGGGAAGAGATCACCTCGCTCCTGGTCAATCTCCCGGCCTTTGTCCGACACGGCGCAGAGCAGACCTGGCCCGCCTGGCTGAAACGCAAAAGTTATTTCCCCGATGGCCTGCTGCTGTTTCAGCTTTACCAGGAAGCCCTTGGCGGCTCGCCCGCCGATCCGGCGGTGCGACCCGAGTCTGCCGCTTCCCCCCACCACGCCCCCAGAAGCGGCAAGCCCAGGACCGGCAAACCCCGGTCGCCCCGGTCGGAAAGCCGCACCCCTGCGTTTTCCGGCAAGAAGGGCGGGATCTTCGGCCTCAAATAGGTTGGCGCCTGCCGCCGCTTGTTTTTTTAGCCACGAAGCCCACGAAACGGCACGAAAAACTTCAACAGATTTCGTGTTCTTTCGTGGGTTTCGTGGCCGATTTTTGGGACAATTATCGTGAAAGCCATGCATCATCGTCAGCCCCCCGACCTCACAGAACTCCAAGCCCTGCCCCTGGCCGAACTCATGCGCCAGGCCCTGGCCACCAAGCTTGCCCGACGGGGAGCCTCCTTTTCCCTGTGCAGCATCATCAATGCCAAATCCGGCCGGTGCAGTGAGGATTGCCATTTTTGCGCGCAATCAGCCCATTACCAGACCGAGGCGCCGGCCTATCCCCTGCTGGACAAAGCCCAGATCCTTGCCGCCGCCCATGAGGCCAAAAAAAACGGGGCCAGCCGTTTTTCCCTGGTGACCAGCGGCAGGGGCTTGGCAAGTGAAGATCTGCCCCAGGTGCTGGAAATCATCCGCGCCATCCGCAAGGAGGTAGGGATCAAGGTCTGCGCCTCCCTCGGAATCTTGGGTGAGTCCGAACTGGGGCAGCTCAAGGAGGCCGGCGTTTCCCGTTACCACCACAATCTGGAATCCTCCCGGGAATTCTTCCCGCAGGTCTGCACCAGTCACAGCTTCGATGACCGGATCGCCACCATCAAGGCCGCCCAGGCCGTGGGCCTCTCGGTTTGCAGCGGCGGCATCTTCGGCCTGGGAGAATCCGAGGCGGATCGCCTGTCCATGGCCATGAGTCTTGTCGAGTGCGGGATTGATTCGGTACCCATCAATATCCTCATTCCCCTGGCCGGTACGCCCTGCGCTGGACTTGCCCCCCTGCCCATCACGGAAATACTGCGCTCCATCGCCCTCTACCGCCTGATCCTGCCCCAGGCGGCGATCCGCCTGGCAGCCGGCCGCGAATCCGCCCTGGGCGATTTTTTAAGCTCCGCCTTCATGGCCGGGGCCGATGGCATGATGATCGGCGGCTATCTCACCCAGCGGGGCCGCTCCCCGGAGGCAGACCGGCAATTCGCCGAAGAGATCAAACAATTATGGTCGATCTGAAGGACTGGCTGAACCAGCAACGGGAAAAGGGCGGGCTCCGCAGCCTGCGCCCGGTGATCCGTCGGGGCAAAGGGCGGCTCACCCTTGCCGAAGATGAAAACCAGGAGCTGATCGACTTCTCCTCCAATGATTACCTGGCCCTGGCCGAACATCCGGCCCTCATCGCGGCGGCCCAACAGGCCCTGAGCCGGTTTGGCGCAGGTTCGGGCGCCTCCCGCTTGATGAGCGGCGATCTCGCGGTACACCATGAATTGGAAGAAGCTGTGGCCCTGCTCAAGGGCAAGGAGGCCGCCCTCACCTTCGGCTCCGGCTACATGGCCAACACCGGCATCATCCCCGCCCTGGCGGCCCGTCACGATCTCATCTTCAGCGATCGGCTGAACCATGCCAGCATCCACGACGGCTGCCGTCTTTCCGGCGCTCGCCTGGTGCGCTTCCGGCATAACGACCTCAATCATCTCGAAGAGCTGCTCAAGGAAAACCGGGGGGCAGGCACGGCCCTCATCGTGGTGGAGTCCATTTACAGCATGGACGGCGATCGCTGCCCGCTACGCGAACTGGTGGCGCTCAAGGAGCGGTTCGGCTGCCTGCTCATGGTGGACGAGGCCCATGCCACCGGCGTGTTCGGCGCAAACGGCGGCGGGATTATTGAGGAAGACGGGGTGGGCAGCGGGGTGGATCTGGCCATGGGCACCTTCGGCAAGGCCCTTGGCAGCTATGGCGCGTATGTGGCGGGCAACAAGGAGCTGATCGAGTATCTGGTGAACCGGGCCAGGAGCTTTATCTTTTCCACCGCCTTGCCGCCTGCGGTTGCCGCGGCCTCACTGGCTGCGGTCCAGCTCGTCCGGCAGGAGCCAAATCTGCGCCGCGAACTGCACGGGAAAATCGATTATTTCAAGGGGCTGCTGCGCGCCGGCGGATACAGCGCGGACCTTGGCCCCTCGCAGATCATCCCCATTCTGGTCGGGGAGAGCAGGGCGGCGCTCAACAAAGCCGGTTTGCTCCAAAAGCAGGGGATCTTCGCCACGGCCGTCCGGCCACCCACCGTGCCGAAAGGCACAGCGCGGCTCAGATTTTCCATTACCCGCCATCACAGCACGGCGGATCTCACCCAGGCAGCCAAGGCGCTGCTGGAGATCATGGCATAGGTCGCGTTACTGCTATTTTTGGTGGGCAGGGGGAGGAAAAGCGAAGAAAAAAAATTGCCGGGCTGGGAGAACCCCAGCCCGGCAAGGAAACAGCAACTTACTTTGCAGCAGGTGCAGCAGGAGCCTCAGCAGGGGCAGCAGCAGGAGCAGCAGCCTCAGGAGCAGCAGCAGGAGCAGCGGGCTCAGCAGCAGGAGCAACGGGAGCAGCGGGAGCAACCTGCTCTACCGGCGGAACTACTGCGGCTTCTTCAGCTTTCTTACAGGCAACCAGGCCGGTAGCAAGGAGCAGCATCAGGGCAAAAGCAACGGTCATTTTAACTGATTTCATGTTCTCTTCCTCTCTTTGTGTTTTAATAATTGCGACAATGCGCATTATACTTGGTAGTGATCGCACCTGGATCACCCAGCCAACTCTTCCCTCGGTCAGGGGGTGACAAATATGACTTTTATACATCCGCTCCTCGCCGGAGTAAAGGAAAAATATACGCAACCCCAGAAAAAAACACCCGTTCCCGCTTATTTTTGACAAAAAGGGCAACAAAAAGTGGCCCGCCCGCCCAAGACGCTGCGCACCACCGGCTGACCGCAGCGCAGACAGGGCTGGCCCTGTCGCCCGTACACCGCAAGCTCCAGCTGAAAATACCCGGCCTCGCCGCTGACATTTTCATAATCGGAGATGGTGGAGCCGCCCATGGCAATGGCTTTTTTCAAAATGAGCCGACTCTGCTTGACGATGCGCTGCCAATCCAGCTTCGACAGGCGATTTACCGGGGCCTGCGGATGGGTGCAGGCGGCAAAGAGGGTCTCGTTGGCGTAGATATTGCCAAGGCCCACCACCACCCGGTTATCCATGAGAAAACTTTTCACCGGCTGCCTCTTGCCCCGTGCCTTTGCCAATAGATACTCGGCGGAAAACTCCTCGGAAAACGGCTCCGGCCCCAAACCGGCAAAGGGATCGTTCTCCCGCAGCTCTTTTTCCGAATACACCTCGACACAGCCGAACCGGCGCACATCGTTGAAACGCATCTCCTTGCCGTTATCCAGCAAAAAACGGAGATGATCGTGCTTGCGGCGGGGGGTATCGCTGTCAAAAATGCCGATCTTGCCGGTCATGCCGAGGTGAAACAGCATGATAGCCTTGCCGGTTAAGCGCAGGAGGATATATTTGGCGCGCCGCTCCACCCCCAGGATGAAGGCGCCCTCGACGAGGCGATACATCTTGGCCCTGGGAAAAGGCTTGCGCAGCCTCTTGTTGCTGAAGGAAACCGAGAGAATTTTACGCTTGCGCACCAGGGGGGCAAGACCCTGGCAGACCACTTCCACTTCCGGCAGTTCAGGCATGGCACAACTCCTTTCTCAGCCTGCGGCGTCGGGCTTGATTTTCCGAATCAGCCTGGGAATGGAGAAGGAGCCGACAAAGAGCGCCAGGGAGAAGGCGGTCTTCCAGCTCAGCAGCTGCCGCCAGTCGCCGGATCGCCAGACCTCGGCCAGGGTGGCGAAGAAGAAGGTGAGGACAAAGCCTCCGGCGATGATGCCGAACAGAGTGCCGAAGAAATACTCTTTGAATGTCACCCTGGTCAGACCCATGCCGAAGTTGAGCGGGGTGAAGGGGAAAAATACCAGCCGCAGATAGAGCACCGTGGCAAAGCCGTTGGCCGCGATGCGGTCATCGTATTTTTTCAGCCGCTCGCCGATCAAGCCTGCGGCAAAATCCCGGCCCAGATAACGGCCGATGAAAAATGCCAGGGAGGCGCCGAGCATGGCGCCCAGCTCGTTGTAGAGAAACCCATACAGGGTGCCGAACAGCAGGGCGCCGAGGCCGGTGAACAGAGTGGCAGGCAGAAAAAGGCAGATGCCCCCGGCATAGAGGAGCACGAAGACCAGCGGCCCCCAAGGGCCAAAGGAGTTCACCAAGATTTGCAGAGAGTCGGGCGAGATGTATTCCCGCACCGGGGTAAAGCGAAACAGGGTGATCATTGCCGCAAGAAACAGGGCGAAAACCACCGCCTTGCCAATGCCTTTTTTGGGAATCTCGCCTGGTTTCATCATGCACCGCCCAACCGTATTTCCGCCTTGCCCCACAGCGGACACTGCCCACCGATACATTCCCGATTCACGGAAAACTGTCGGCAGACAAAATCAGCCTCGGCTAGGAGCGACACCGGCAGCAGGCGGTGGGAAAGAAGCGCCGCTTCCCGCAGAGCCGTAACCGTTTCCCGCTGGCAGCACCGCGCCCCTTGGGTCAGGGCGATCTCGCCCAGCACCCGGGAGGTGATCTCCTGCACCTGCTGCCGAGCCTTGGGGGTAAGGGGCGTAGCCGCAAGGAGAACGCTGAAGGCGATGCCCACCCCGGCCGCGGCCCCGCAATTGCCCCAGAAGCCGCAGACCCCGCCGGGCACCTTGCTGCCCCGCTCGATGCCGGTGAGGATGTCTTCCCGGCTGATCCTGCCGCCCAGGTTCCGGTAGGTGGCCAGGATGATGCCCGGCACCATGGCATGGTGCTCCGGCCCGTGCAGGGGAATGGCCGGGTGGCGGCGGATGGTGTCCAGAAGGATCAGCATGTCCTGCTCTTTCGTTTCGACGCAGAGCAGCCGGATAGCAGAGAGGCCGTCCTGCTGGTGGCAGGCATCACAGATATAATGGCCCTCAACGCAGACCGCGTTGGTTTTCTTGACCCCGCCGCAATAATGGCAAGCCGCCTCCCGATCATGGGCGAGATAGCCGATCTCCTTGCCGCAGGCCATGCAACCCGAGGGATGCCGAGCGCCAACCGGCAAACGCAAGCCAGGCAGAGCGACAATCTTGCCCGCCGATGGTTCATCCTGTCCGCCGCCGCAACAGCCGCTGGACTGGAGCACGGGGATCTCTGTCTTGGCTTGCGGCGCGCAGCAGCTATTCTCCAAGGCCAGGTTGGCCACCGCCCCCTGCCCATCAAGGACAAACAGGGAATCACCCAGGCTTTCCGCCTCGTTTAAGGCCACGGTCGTACGCTGACCCTTGAGCAGCATGACCCCGCCCTCCGTCCACACCGCGGCAAACGGCCCCCGGTAGATGACCTCCACCTGGAGCACCGCTTCCGGTTTGTAGGCCCGGAAGGTCAGGGAATAGAACCGGGTCTCGCCTTCGATCCGATAGGGGAAACGCTTGACCAGGCTGATTCCGGCAAAACCGGCACCCCGGAGCATGGCCAGCAGATCCTCCTGCCGCATCGCCCCGCCCAGGCATTCGCCTCGGAACTGCTCATTATTTTTGATAGCCGCCGGAATGGTGTCGTCGGTGACAATATCGGACACCACCAGCCTGCCGCCGGGCTTGAGTATTCGAAAGATTTCGTGCAGGGTCTGCCGCTTGTCCGGACTCAGGTTTATCACGCAATTGGAGATCACCACATTGGCCGTGGCGTCCTCCAGGGGGATGTCTTCAAGAAACCCCTTTTTAAACTCCACATTGTCATAGCCCAAGCGGCTGGCCACCGTTGCCTTGGCCAGCCCGGCCAGATGGAGCATCTCCTCGGTCATGTCGATGCCGATCACCCGGCCTGTCGGCCCAACCTGGGCCGCAGCCATGAAACATTCGACCCCGCTGCCGCTCCCCAGATCCACCAGCACCTCGCCTGTTTGCGGCTCGGCATCCTTGACCGGGCTGCCGCAGCCGTAGGATTTCTTGCGGCTTTCCGTCGGGATGAAATTGGCCAGGGCCTGGTCCGGGGCAAAGGGATTGACGATCTCCTCGTTGGCGATGAGCGCGGCCCGGCCATAAAACTCGCGCACCGTGGCATGCCCCTGGTCATCGGCCAGGGAGATCACGCAATTGCAATGGGTGAGCGCCACCTCCCCGCCATCCGGACAATCGTGACGCACCTCGCCCATGCGCAGCAGAAGCTCGGCCTTTGCCCGGGCAGGATATTGGCGGGCCTGTCGGCTGATCAGCCAGAGGGCCAGACCGTTATACAGCGCAACATAGGGGTCGTGCCCCACCAGCTCGCCCCCGGCCAGATAGCTGTGGTCGAGATCGCCGCCGCCCACCACAAAACGCAAGGGATTGGCCCGGCAGACCTCGCTTGCCAGAAGAGTTGCCTTGCGGATCTTTTCCAGCACCGGACTCTGCCGCCACACCGCCTCCAGGCCATCGGCCAGGGAGCCGCAGGCCAAGGCCGCAATACCCACCAGGGCAGGGGAGGGGTAGATAATCCCGTCCGGCCCCACGGCCAGCGACTCCCAGGCCGCGTTGGACAGGTCGTGCCGGGTGCCTGGGGTGCTGAATACCTGACTGCGCAGGGACTCCACATTATCGATGCGCACCCCGCATTTTTCCGCCATCTCCTGGGCCCGGATCAGTTGGGGGAGGATCAGGGCCGGGGAAACAAACTGCTCCAGGCTGCCCTTGCCCCGAACAAAATGCCAGAGCAGGTGGATGTTGCCGATCCCCTGATCGGCGGCAAAGGCGACAATCTCGGCCAATTCGCCAACATTGTCCCGGTTCACCGCCACGGACAGGGTAAGGGGAAAGCCCATATCCTTGAGCAGGCCCAGGCTTTCCAACAGCCCGGCAAAGGTACCTTTTCCCCGGAGCGCATCATGCTGCGTGGCCAGGCCATCCAGGCTGAGCTGGAGATGAAACCGTTCCCTGGGCAAGGATGCCAGCTCGACAAGATGCTCCCGGATCAACAGGCCATTGCTGAGCACCACCACATGGATCTTTGGCTCGGCAAGCAGTTGAGCCGCCATCGCGACAAAGCCCGGATAGACAAAGGGCTCGCCCCCGGTGAAATAAAAAAGGGTGCAGCCCAGGGCCTTGGCCTCGGCGATCCCTTGGGCCAGGGCCTCTGGAGCAAGGGTCGCGGCCTGGGCCGGAGAGGAGGCGAAGAGACAATGGTGACAGGCCAGATTGCAACGGTCGGTGAGATGAAACCAGCATTCCTTCAGGCTATGCAGGGTGAGCAATGGATGACGGCCTGGGTACGGAGAGGCGGGTGCGGCAGCAAGCTGGGAGACAAGTCGCTGGGCCGTGAGCATCCGGTCGCCCAGGTATTTTTCGGAAAACACGTTGTCCGCCGCAGCCATTTCCCCCTGTTGCAGCTCCTGCAACAGGCAATCCGCCGCGTGATCCGGCACGAACCAGTCCGGCCTTTCCGGCTGCACATACACCGGGGTTCCGTCCTGCTCCAAGCGTTGCCATTCTTCCAACATGCCCTGTTCTCCTGGGATTCCCAACTTGAATTTAATGATTTCCTTCAATATACAGCACAAGCGCAATGGGCAAAACAAAAATCTTAGCGTCTGGGCGCTGTTGCGTTATAACTAGAGGCATTGAACCAAAGGAGAAACCATGGCCGAAGAGCGAACCGCCCTGCGCACAAAGATCCTGGCCGCCCGCAACAGCCTGCCTGCGGAAGAGCGACAGCGGAAAAGCCGGACCATCACCGAACGCCTCCTGGCCCTGTCGGAGTTTGCCGGAGCCCGCAGCATTTTTGCCTATGTCAGCTTCCGCAGCGAGGTGGAAACCCTGGACCTCATCGCCCGTTGCCTCAAAAAGGGCGCGGCGGTGAGCGTGCCGTTGACCCTGCCTGCGGAGCACCGGCTGCTGGCCCATGCCATCACCGATCCGAGCCGGGATCTTGCCCCTGGCTACTGCGGCATTCCAGAGCCATTGCCAACCCTGCCCCTGGTGGACCCTGCCTCCATCGAGGTGGTGGTAATCCCAGGCAGTGTCTTCGACACCATGGGAGGACGGCTGGGATACGGGGGCGGTTATTATGACCGCTTTTTGCAGGCTGCGGCCCCCCAGGCCCTGCGGGTCGGCCTGGCCTTCGACCTCCAGGTCGTTGCGGCGGTGCCCCTTGAAAACCACGACCAGCAGCTCGATTATCTTATCACCGAAACCCGCACCATTCATATCGGGAGAACATCGCCATGCGCCGAAAAACCGCGGTCCTGAAAGACCCGCTCTTCCTTGAACACGATCCGGGCTACGACCATGTGGAAAGCCCCGAACGCCTGAGCGCCATCTACCAGGCCCTGGCCAAGGAAAATGCCGAAGCCTTTTTCTATCCCGAATGCGAGCCTGCAAGCTACGCCGATCTGGCCGCAAATCACACCCCTGAGCACATCGCCCGGGTGGCCGAAACCGCGGGCAAGCAGTTCGACGTGCTCGACCCGGACACCCACACCTCGCCCCGTTCCTACGAGGCGGCGGTGCTCGCGGCAGGCGCGGTGATCACCGGTCTCAAGTTGGTTGCTTCCGGCCAGGCCGACAATGCCGCAGCCCTGGTGCGCCCGCCCGGACACCATGCCGAGGCGGACCGGGCCAAGGGCTTCTGCCTGTTCAACAATATCGCCGTCGGCGCCCGCTATGGCCTGAAGCATCTGGGCATGGAGCGGATCTTCATCCTCGACTGGGATCTGCACCACGGCAACGGCACCCAGCACTCCTTTTACGACACCGACCAGGTGCTCTACTGCTCCACCCACCAGTACCCGCTGTATCCAGGGACCGGCTCCCTCAAGGAGGTCGGCGCGGGCAAGGGCGAGGGCTACACCCTCAACGTGCCGCTGCCCGGAGGCCAGGGCGACCAGGACTTTGCCCGGATCATGGACGAGTTCGTGGCCCCGGTTGCCCACCAGTACCGGCCGGACTGCCTCATGGTCTCGGCCGGGTACGACACCCATGTCTTGGACCCCCTCGGCGGCATGGCCGTCACCACCGCAGGATTTGCCTATATGACCAGGGTGATGGTGGATCTGGCGGCTGAGCTCTGCGATGGGCGGCTGGTGCTGGCGCTTGAAGGGGGCTACAATCTGCAAGCCCTTGCCGATGGGGTGCTGGCCAGTCTCCATGAGATGAGCGGGGAAGGAGGGCTTACGCCCGACGCACTCACCGCCCTGGCCCGAGCAAAAAGGCCCCTGCCCGCGCTGGATACGGCCCTGGCCGTGGCAAAAAAATACTGGACTTTTTAAAGGAAACTCTGTGTTATAAAAAGAGTGGTTACGGCCTTTTTCTGGTCATAATCGTACACACTCCCCTTAATTTCTGGTTACGGACTCACCATGGCACAGGCAAAGATTCTCATCGCGGACGACGACACCCTGGTTCGGGAGGCCGTCTACAAAATACTTTCCATGTTCGGCCACACGGTGGTGCCCTGCGCCAGCGGCGAAGAGGCCCTGGCCGCCCTGAACGGGGATTTTGACCTCGTCATCCTCGACATCAACATGCCCGGGCTGGACGGCTTTGAAACCCTCAAGCTCATCAACGACCGCAATTACGGGATTCCGGTGATCTTTCTCACCGGTGCGGGCTCCATGGAGTACGCGGTCAAGGCCATCAACCTGGGGGCCTACGACTTCATCCCCAAGCCCATCGAAGATCTGGACATCTTCAACATCAAGGTCAAGCGGGCCATTGAAAAACGGATGTACGTCGTCCAGGAGAAGGCCTACAAGGAAAACCTCGAAACCGAGGTGCGCAACAAAACCCGCGAATTGGCGGAAAAAAACCGCCAACTGGAAGAATACAACGAAGATCTGGAAGTCTCCACCCTGAACACCATGCTCACCCTGCAAACCGCCCTGGAAGAAAAGGACATGTACACCGCAGGCCACACCACCCGGGTCACGCTATACGCCATGAGTATAGGTCAGGCTCTACGCCTGGGCCAGGACGATATGACCGTGCTGGAGCGGGCCTGTAAGGTCCACGACATCGGCAAGCTGGTGGTGGATGTCAGCTACATTCGAAAACCCGGGCCGCTCACCGATGAAGAATGGCTTCTCATGAAAAAACATCCGGAGATCGGGGCCAATATCATCACGCCCCTGGCCTTCATGCAGCAAGAAATCTTCATTGTCCGCCACCACCACGAGCGCATGGACGGCAAGGGCTATCCCGACGGCCTGGGCGGCAGCGACCTGAACCAGTTGACCAAGATCATCACCGTGGCGGACAGCTATGACGCCATGACCTCCAAGCGGAGCTACAAGCAAAACCTGGAACTCAAGGATGCTATCACCGAGCTGCACCGTTGTACCGGGAGTCAGTTTGACCCCGAGGTGGTGCGCGTTTTTGTCGAGGTTCTCGAAGGCCAGGCGAAAATGAGCGCAAGCTAACCCTAGGATTCCATCAGAGAGTGACTGTAACCGTTCAGCAGCGCCGCTTCGCTGCTGCCGCAGATGCGCGGAAGAGGCCTGCCCGCACAATACAATGGTATGCGGACCAGGCCGATGACAGCTAAGCGAGCGTAGCGAGACTGCGAAGCAGAGGTGGTGCTGCTGAACGGTTACGATTGACTTGCCCGGCTGAATGCGTTACAAAACAGAGCATGAAAATCACCCCGGAAGAAGTACGATATGTCGCCAAACTGGCGAGGCTTTCGCTGTCGGAAGCAGAGGTGGAAAAAACCACCCTACAGCTGGATGGCATTCTGAGCTATGTGGAAAAGCTGGGCGAGCTGGATACCTCCGGCGTTTTGCCCACTACCCATGCCCTGGCCATCCATAATGCCTTCCGCGAAGATGAGGCCCGCAAATCCCTGTCCCAGCAGGAAGCGCTGGCCAACGGCCCGGCACAGAACGGCGAGGCCTTTGTAGTGCCCAGAGTTATTTAGAGCTTGTCCTGTTTGTCGGGGTTAGGAGCTTTGGGCTTTGGCCAAAAGCCATGCAGGCTGCCCGTTACGGACCTCCTTTCCGAGGTCCGTTTTTGTTGTTGAAATCGTAAAAAGCCACGATTACAACGGTTATCACAGGGTAACCATCGAATCTATGCCACGGACCTGTATCTTCTTTCCCGTTTTACGAGCGCATCTGTAATTGGCGCTCCTCTTAGAAAATCAGCAGTGGTACGGTACATTATGGAACTCCACGCCTTCACCATTCATGCCTTACAGGATCTCCTCGCCAAGGGGGAAATCTCCTCCCTGGAGCTGACCCGTTCGGTGCTCGCCCGGATCGACGCCGTGGAGCCCAAGGTCAACGCCTATATCACCCTGGACCGCAACGGCGCCCTGGCCCAAGCAGAGGCCGCGGATGAACAACGCAAACGCGGAGAAGGCGGCAGCTTGTGCGGCATTCCGCTGTCCATCAAGGATGTCCTTTGCACCAAAGGACTACGCACCACCGCCGGGTCCAAGATTCTCGAACCATTCATCCCGCCCTACGACGCCACGGTGGTGGAAAAATTGCGGGCCGAAGGCGCGGTAATCCTCGGCAAGGTGAGCATGGACGAATTCGCCATGGGCTCGGCCAACGAAAACTGCGCCTACGGGGTGCCGAAGAATCCCTGGAACCTCACCCATGTCTGCGGCGGCTCCAGCGGCGGCTCGGCAGCCTCGGTGGCGGCGGACGAATGCATCGCCTCCCTGGGCTCGGACACCGGCGGCTCCATCCGCCAGCCCGCCTCCCACTGCGGGATCGTGGGGATCAAGCCAACCTATGGCCGGGTCTCCCGCTTCGGCTTGCTGGCCTATGCCTCGTCCCTGGATCAGGTCGGGCCGCTCGCCAAGGATGTGCGCGACGCCGCCATTATGCTGGGGGCCATCAGCGGCCATGATCCACGGGATTCCACCTCGGTCGACCAGCCGGTGCCGGATTATACCGCAGCCCTTGCCCCCGATTGTAAGGGCCTTACCATCGGCATCCCCAAGGAATATTTCGGCGCAGGGCTTGACCCGGAGGTGGAGCAGGCGGTGCGCAAAGGCATTGCCCTGCTCACCGAGGCGGGCGCCAAGACCGTGGAAATCTCCCTGCCCCACACCGAGTACGGGGTGGCGGCCTACTACATCATCGCTCCGGCCGAGGCCAGCTCCAACCTGGCCCGCTACGACGGGGTCAAGTACGGCTTCCGCGACCATGACCAGCACGAACTCCTGGAGATGTACCGCCACAGCCGCTCCAAGGGCTTCGGCGAAGAGGTGAAACGACGGATCATCATCGGCACCTACGCCCTTTCCTCCGGCTACTACG
>CAYTVV010000010.1:0-50368 GCA_964441875.1 uncultured Desulfurivibrio sp. | reverse complement strand
AATGGCAACTTCCCCCTCTCCCTAACCCTCCCCCGCAAGGGGGGAGGGAATTAATTTGGTGTCGATTAAAAAGTCACAAGATACTAGATAACTATTCAACTAAAACTCAAAAACAGCCGTAAGCATTCCAACCAACAGTAACTGTGGCGCAGTGCCGCAGATGCGCGAAAGAGGCCGGCGAAGTGTGCTATTGCACACGAGCCGACCGATGACAAAGCAGATGCGGTGCTGCTCCTCAGTTACTGGGCCTGGATGGCGGTGATGGCCACGGTATTGACGATGTCCGGCACGGTGCAGCCCCGGCTCAGGTCGTTGACCGGTTTGTTCAGCCCCTGGAGCACCGGGCCGATGGCCACGGCGTTGGCAGAGCGCTGCACGGCCTTGTACAGGTTGTTGCCGGTGTTCAAATCCGGGAAGATGAAGACCGTGGCCTTGCCCGCCACCTGGCTGTCCGGCAGTTTGGTTTTCGCCACCCCGGCGTCCACGGCGGCATCGTACTGGATCGGCCCCTCGATCTTGAGGTCGGGCCGGAGTTCCTTGGCAATCCTAGTCGCCTCGCGCACCTTGTCCACGTCGGCGCCCGTGCCCGAGGTGCCGGTGGCATAGGAGCACATGGCGACCAGGGGTTCAATGCCATAGAGCTTGGCGGTTTGTGCCGAGCTGATGGCGATCTCTGCGAGCTGCTGAGCGTTGGGATCGGGGTTCACCGCGCAGTCGCCGTAAACCAGGACCCGGTCGGCCAGGCACATCAGAAAGACGCTGGAAACAATGGAAACCCCCGGTTGGGTGCGGATGATTTGCAGGGCCGGGCGGATGGTGTCCCCGGTGGTGTGGATCGCCCCGGAAACCATGCCGTCGGCCAAGCCCTTGTGGATCATCATGGTGCCGAAGTAATTGACGTCGGCCACCGTGTCAAAGGCGGTTTTCTCGGTGATCCCCTTGTGTTGGCGGAGTGCGAAATAGGTCTGGGCAAAATCCTGGCGCAAGGGGGAGGTGACCGGATCGATAATCGTGATGCCGGTGAGATCAAGGCCGAGGTTGCTGGCTGCGCCGCGAATCTCGGCGGGGTCGCCCAGCAGGGTGATCTCCGCCACGCCACGCCGGGTAAGGATTTCACTGGCCCGCAGAACCCGTTCCTCTGTGCCCTCGGGTAGGACGATGTGCTGCCGGTGCTTTTGTGCCATCTCCACCAGGTTGTATTCAAACATCATCGGAGTGACCCGGGTGGATTTCACAAAGGAAATGCGGCTTTCCAGTTCGGGCAGGTTGACATGCGCCTCGAACAACCCCAGGGCGGTGGCGATCTTGCGGTCGTTTTCCGGGGTGAGCATGGGGGGCACGGCGCTGGCGTTCATGGCGGTGGTAAAGGTGTCGGTCTGCACGCTGACGATGGGCAAGGTTCCTCGGTAACTCAAGCCCTGAAGGAGCAGAGAGATTTGGGGGTCTGGAACGAAGCCGCCGGAAAGCAATAGCCCGGCGATACTCGGGTAGGTGCTGGAGAAGTTGGCGGCCAGGCTGCCGAGGATGATCTCCGAGCGGTCGCCCGGCGCGATGATCAGGTCGCCTTCCACCAGATGGTCGAGAAAATGGGGGAGGCTCATGGCCGCGACCTTGAAATCCGCCACCCCCCGGTTCATCTCCTCCGGGTCGCCCATGACGATTTTTGCGCCCAGGGCCTTGGCGATTTCCCCCACCGTGGGCTTGCCCAAAGACGGCTCCTCCGGCAGGACATAGACCGGTCCGCATTCCACGCTGCATTCCGTAAGTTTTTCCCGCACCGTCTCCATGAGCTCGGGCGCCACCCGGTTGACCACGCTGGCCAGGATGGTGCAGCCCTTTTTGAGGAAGGATTCCTGGGCCACGTGCAGGGCGTCGAGGATATCCGCCGGGGATTTGTTATGGCAGTTTAAGAGCAGCAGGATGGGGCTGCCCAGGTTGTTGACCACCTCGGCGTTGAACTCGAACTCAAAGGGCAGGGAGAGCCCGCTGAAATCGGTGCCCTCGCAGAGGACAAAATCGCACTTGGCCTCAAGATGCTTGTACTTGTCGAGAATGGTCTTGATGATCTGGTCGGTGCCGCCTTCTGCGGAAAGATGCTGGGCCTCATCGTGGGACAGGGCGTACATCTCTTCGTAGTCAAAGGCAAGGCGGTAGCGGGTTTTGATCAATTGTAGGTTGTTGTCCACCACATCGTGGGAGGGAATGATAGGGCGGAAATAGCCGACCCTGCGCAACCGGCGGGAGAGCAGCTCCATGAGACCCAGAGCGAGCACCGATTTGCCGCTTTGGGGTCCGATTGCCACGATATACAGGCTCTGCGCCATGGTTTTTCCCTCACCTGGAATTATGCCAAATTGTTGATCACGCCTTGGGTTCCAGCAGAATCAGGATTTCGAGATTGGCCGAGCCTGGAAACATGTCCAGAGGGGCGATGCGCCGTACCTGGTAACCGCTGGCCTGCCACTCCTTGAGGGAGGGCGGAATCTGGTCCACCCCGCAGAAGATATGGAGGACTTTTCTCGGTTTCCTCCGGGCCAGCGAGGCGATTACCCCTGGCAGCGTGCCCTGGCGGGGCGGGTCAAGGAGCATCACCTCGCCTGGGGCTGGTGGGGGGAGCAATTTTTCCAGGTACCCGACGGTGATCCGGTGGGCGAGAAACTTGGTCTGGCCGCCTCGGTGCTTGTTCAACCGGCTGTTGGCCTCGGCGGCCCGGATGGACGGGCCTTCGCCGTCCACGGCCAGCACCTGCCGGTAGGCGGGAGCGAGATAATGGCTGAACAGGCCGTAGCCGCAGTACAGGTCGAGCAGCGACTGGTCCGGGGCCGGGGCCATCAGCTCTTTCGCCCGCTCCAGCATGGTTTCCACCATGGATTCGTTGATCTGGGAAAACGAGGTCGGATGGAATTGGTAGCGGCAGTCGCCGTAGGTGGCTCCCAACTGGTCCGGGCCGAAGAGCTTTTTGAAATGCAGGGTTTCTGCCGGGCGCTTGGTTTCCAGATAATAGTCGGACTGGCTGGGGTCAAGGTAGACAAAGGCCGCAGTGACTGCAACGGGCAGCTTCTGGAGGTGGGCGCTGAGCAGTTTCATTTTGCGGACCAGCGGCCCGTTCATCAGGTCCACATTGAAGATCACCGCCTGCTCCGTATAGCCGCCGCGGATGATGAGATAGTTCAGATGTCCGGCGATCAGCCTAAAGGCCGGCTCGCTCAGCTTCTGCTGGAGAAAGCGGTAGATCTCCTCGTGCTCTTTGGGCTCCAGCGGGGAGGCGGTGAAATATTGCCGGTTCTTGGGCAGGGCTGCTTTGTCTCCCAGGAGCAGATACAGGGTGGAACCGTGGAGAAAGGCCTTGCGTTTTGAGGTGGTGCGGTAGCCCCGGGCCTTGGGGGAGCGGATTACCTGCTCCGGCAAGCCGGGCAGCCGGTGCTGTTTCCAGAAGGCCATCAGGCCCTGGTCTTTTATCTGCAACTCCATGGAATAATCGAGATGGGCCAGAGGAGAGCTGTAGAGGATGGCCTGGCCTTCCGGGCCAATGGTTGAGGGGATGAGCGGCTTGAGAAAGCTGGCAAAGGACCGATCAGTTGCCGCAGCAGGCGCCCAGAATATCTCCTCCTCGGTTTGTTCCTCCTGGGGCCTTCTGGCGCTTTTAAACCCACGATCGGGAGAGGAATCAGCGGCAGTCCTGCGGGTTTTCGGGCCGAAGGTTTTTTCCGGCCCTGATTTTCTCTTGCGGCTGGGTGGGCGCTCGGGTGCTGAGGCAGGCTTCCGGCAGGGTTCTTCATCGAACTCGCAGCTTTCCGGGCGTGGCCTTCTGCTGCCGGTAAACCCACGACCGGGCGCGGAAGCAGCCCCAGGTCTGCGGGTTTTTTTGTCGAAGGGCCTTTCTGACGGTGATTTTCTCTTGCTGCCGGATGGGCGATCGGTTGCCGAGGCAGGCTTGCGGAAGGGTTCTTCCTCGAATCGTTCCGGCCGTGGCTTTCTGCTGCCGGTAAATGCACGGCCAGGCGCGGAATCAGCCGCAGGCCGACGGGTCTTTCCGCCGCCGGGCCTTTCTGACGGTGATTTCCTCTTGCCGCCGGACGGACGATCGGTTGCCGAGGCAGGTTTGCGGAAGGGTTCTTCTTCGAATCGTTCGGGGCGAGGCTTTCTGCTCCCGGTAAATCCACGATCGGGAGTGGAATCAGCACCAGGCCTGCGGGTCTTTCTGCCAGAGGGCTTTTCTGACGGGGATGTATTCTTGCCGTACGAAGGGCGAGCGGTTGTCGAGCGCGTGTCCGGGCTGCTGTTTCGTGCGCGGGCTGGTTTTTGGGTTGGCTTTTTTTTGCTTACAGACAAGGGGTCACCAAGAGGAAAGAAGGGAAAGAAATAAAAAAAGTATACACGGCTCCAGGAGATGCATAAAGCAAATTCGTCCCAAGGTGCATGGGGCGTAAGGAAGAACGGGTTGTGTTCAGCATGCCCAGGCGGAAGACAGAGCCTGCCTCCACTGCGGCACTTGCCTGTTGCTCCTCAAACCGATGCCCTCGCTCCGGCATCGCGACGATGTGGCGCGGGTCGGGCTGGTCCGTCCCCTTTTGTGCGGCCTTCCTCGCCCAGGAAGAGCGGTTTGAACAGATCTCGGTGGAGCTGGTCGATTGACCTGTAGCCGTATCCTTGCGCCGCGCGGCACTCCACCCTGGCGTCAAAACAGCTTTCCGTCCTTGCTGTGCCGGATAATCAGTTGCCGGAACATCTCGACAATGCCCCGGCTTAAAAGGTAGAGGGCCTCCGGGGTGATGTTGCTTTCCGCTGAGCGGTCGAACAGGATCTGTAGCTTGGAATCGAACCCCTCTTCCGGTTGCCAGTAACAGAGAAGAAGGGGCACCTTTGGCAACGGGGAAATGACCAGGGCGTGATCCGCCGAGGGAAAGCCTTGCACGGGTTGTGCCCCGAAAATCGTCAGCAGTTCGAACACCAGGTCCGAATGGGCGTCCACGAGTTGGCGCAAGGCCTCTTCACAGCGGTGGGCAAAGAACCGGCGCCAATCCGCGGTGCCCCGCAGTTCGCCAAAGGGGACCCATTCGTCCCGGCAGTCGCTCCCCTGGCAATGGATGATATAGTGCAGCAGCGGCACCAGCACCCAGTTGTTCGCGTGGCATTCCGAGACCATGGTACTGTCTGGCTGCACCAGGAAATCCTTGCCCAGACAGGGTATGGCCAGTCGGCCATGCGCCAGCCCCGCTCCAATCCGGGCGGCAGCCGCGGCAAAATCGATTGCCGCCACCTGCCGCCGCAACTCGCTGATCACCTCGGACTGAACATCCGACCGGCTGGTGCGAGGGGCGTGGTCGCCGCCGAACTGCGCCAACACCTGGCTATCGAGTTCCGGGCAGTCGTGGAGTTGTTTTTGCCCTTGGATGACGGCCACGGCAAACGCCATACAGGACGGCACCCGGCATTGGCCGCAATTCGTTTTTTTTAACAGCTTGTAGAGCTCCAGCGGTGTTTTGATCCCGGCCATCTGCGTTCCCCTTTTTTTGCCACCCCAGCCTTTTCCGGGATGGATCTGATCCTGGCAGCGGAACATTTTTTTTCGCCAGTGACATCACCCACCTGGGGGATATCGGGCGTTTTTTCGGGAAAAACAGAGGGAAATCAGGCGAGGTTCTGGCGGGAGGCCCAGACTGCGGCTGCGGTCCGGTCTTGGACGCCAAGCTTGTCCAGGATGTGGGAGACATGGCTCTTGACGGTATGGCGGCTGACGGCGAGGGCGGCCGATATCTGCGGGTTGGTGGCGCCTCTGGCCAAGAGGCGGAGCACCTCGATTTCGCGCGGCGTCAGCGCTATCCCTGTGACACCATCTGCGGTCAAAGGAGGCGTCCCCTCTTGTTTCTCGGGGGTCAGGGGCAGCTCTATTTCCAGGGTCGAGGCCAGGTTGCCGTCCCGGTCATAAGCCGGATATACGGCGTGGTGGCTGAGTGGGTTGCTGATGCCGCGGCAGCGGTCCGGCGAGGTTGCGCCCCTGCTTAATGCACCGGCAAAGGCCAAACAGCTCGGCTTGCCGCATTCCCGGCAGTTGGTCTTCGGTAGTAGCCGGTACAGAGCAAGCACCGAGAGATCTTTCGTTTTGCGATAGCTTGGCTGTAGGGAGGCTCGCCTTTCGTAAAGTTCGTTCAGGGTGGCGACCATTCGGTCAACGAAGCGCTGCGCCTGCTTCTGATCGCCAAACGGCGCGGCAACCACCTCGGTGCTATAGAGCGTGCAGCCGACGCCATCCAGCACGAATTGAATCCGCTCCGGTTGGTCTCGGAGTTTCGCGCCGTCGAACTGCCCATTGACATAGGGAAATAGCGGCCGAAGATCCTGATCCAAATCAAACCTCGCGGCCCATTGCGGGTCAGGGCCGTTGCGCACGCCGACTCGTGTCACCGAGAGATTTTTGTATCCGCAAAGAAACATCGCCGCGCTCCCTGGGCTGAAGCGGCACATCTCGTGCCGCTCTCGTACCATAGCAACGATTTGTTCGGCGGGCAACCTCCTGTGTGGAACTTGCTGACAAAATGCGTTTTTTGCGGTATATACGCGTTCCGTGGGCCGGATTCCGGCCCGGAAAGCATTGAGGAAAAGGATCACATGAGCAGTATATTGGAAAAAGAAGTCAAGCGCCGCCGCACCTTCGGCATCATCAGTCATCCCGATGCGGGCAAGACCACCCTCACCGAAAAGCTTCTGCTCTTCGGCGGGGCCATCCAGATGGCCGGGGCGGTCAAGTCGCGCAAGACCGACCACCATGCGGTCAGCGACTGGATGGCCATCGAAAAGGAGCGCGGCATCTCGGTGACCACCTCGGTGATGCAGTTCAATTATCGGGATTTCGAGGTCAACCTGCTGGACACCCCAGGGCATAAGGATTTTTCCGAGGACACCTACCGGGTGCTCACTGCGGTGGACAGCGCGCTCATGGTCATCGACAGCGCCAAGGGGGTCGAGGCCCAGACCGAGAAGCTCATGGAGATCTGCCGGATGCGCAACACCCCGGTGATCACCTTCATCAACAAGCTGGACCGCGAGGGTCTTGAGCCCCTGGATATCCTAAGCGAGATCGAGGAAAAGCTACAGATCGAGTGCACCCCGCTTTCCTGGCCCATCGGCATGGGCAAGCGCTTCAAGGGGGTCTACAACATCATGCGCCAGGAGCTGAACCTCTTTACTCCCAGCAAGGATAGGCGGCCCCAGGACAGCATCGTGGTCAAGAGCCTGGATGATCCTCTTTTGGATCAGATGCTGGGCAGCCAGGCAGACCGGCTCCGCGAGGACCTCGAACTCCTGGCCGGGGCGGCCAGCCCATTTGATCATAAAGAGTATCTCAAGGCCAGTCAGAGCCCGGTGTTTTTCGGCAGCGCCGTCAACAACTTCGGGGTGAAAGAATTACTGGACGCCTTTGTCGAGTTGGCCCCGGCTCCAGGGCCCCGGCAGGCGCTCAGCCGCATGGTTTTTCCGGAAGAGGAGGACTTTTCCGGCTTCACCTTTAAGATCCAGGCCAACATGAACCCGGCCCACCGCGACCGGATCGCCTTCTTCCGCATCTGCTCCGGCAAGTTCACCAAGGGGATGAAGGTCATGCACCACCGGCTGGGCAAGGAGGTCTCCCTGGCCAATGCCACCATCTTTATGGCCCAAGACCGCACCAACGTGGAGGAGGCCTGGCCCGGCGACATCATCGGCATCCATAACCACGGGACGATCAAAATCGGCGACACCTTCTCCGACAAGGAGGTGCTCAAGTTCACCGGCATCCCCAACTTCGCGCCCGAGCATTTCCGCCGGGTGCTGATCAAAAACCCGCTCAAGATCAAGCAGCTGAACAAGGGGCTGGTGCAGCTGGCCGAGGAAGGTGCGGTGCAGCTCTTTCGCCCTACCATGGGCAGCGATTACATTCTGGGTGCGGTGGGGGTGTTGCAGTTCGAGGTGACCATGTCCCGGCTCAAGGCGGAATACGGGGTGGACGCGGTGTACGAGCCGGTGAGCTACGCCACGGCCCGCTGGATCGACTGCGAAGACCGCAAGAAGCTCGATGAGTTCAAGAGCAAGAACCAGGCCCACCTGGCCCTGGACGCCGAGGGGCATCTGGCCTATCTGGCGGAAAGCGAGTGGCGGCTGGGCAGGGTCCAGGAATTGTTCCCGGATATAGTCTTTCGCAAGACCCGCGAGCACAGCTGAGCGGGTTCCTGAAAAGTCGAAAGTTGCGGCATCCCGTCGTTCCGGCGCAGGCCGGAGGTAAGCGAGCGGAGCGAGACTCCGATCCAGTTTTTCGGGAAGTTGCAGC
Organism: uncultured Desulfurivibrio sp.; assembly: GCA_964441875.1. GTDB lineage: Bacteria > Desulfobacterota > Desulfobulbia > Desulfobulbales > Desulfurivibrionaceae > Thiovibrio. The sequence goes on along the minus strand of CAYTVV010000010.1, from coordinate 42,066 downwards.
AAGGCTGGACCCCGGCCTGCGCCGGGGAGACGAATTTTTGGTTTTATCACCGCTGACCTGGGGGCCGGGGGCATAAGAAAGCCCCGATGAGGCTTCGCCGCTGAGAAGTTGTGGGGACTTCAGGGTGGTGAAAAGCGGCCATCGGGGCGTGCTGGTATTGTCGGTGAAAGCGGCAGGGAAAAGCAAGCGGAAAAAATGATTTTTTCGCGCTCAGCGGGCAAGGCCAGTGTTGACCGGGCAGGGCAAAGAAAGGTATTCTTGAAACCGCACCCAGTATGTCTTTGGAGAGCGCCTGAGTCGCAGGAGTTGCATAAAGAATGGAAGATTCCGACGTTGAAATTGTTCGGGAGCCGGGCGCGGTCAGCCGGATCTTTGAGCTGATGCTGGAGCGGCGCAAATCCTTAAGCATTGTCCAGCACGGGCATCGCAGCGACGCCTGGGTTGTCAAGGCCTCGCCCTCGCGGCTGATCCTGGCCAAACGGGATAAGGCCTCGAAATTCACCGCCGGGCCGGTGGAGTTTCAGTTCCGCTGCGTGGTTGGCCGTAATATCGTGGGCAAGAGCCGGATTCTTCGGCTCAAGGATGACTACCTGGAGGTCGTGCTCCCGGCGGAGGTTATGATTATCCAGCGTCGGCATGCGTACCGGGTTGTGCCGACCGCCGACAGTGTCGCCATCTTCCAGACCGTGGGCAAATGGATTCTCTCCGGCCGGATCGAGGACCTCAGCGGCAAGGGAATACTTATCCGCCTGCCCCAGGCAACCCCGGTTGTGGTGCCTTGGGAGATTCGGGGGCTCTGCCTCCAGCTCAACCATGCGGTGCCGGCCAGCGAATTCGTGCCGCCGGGAATAGTGGAGAGCGTTCAGCTCAGGTTCGAGTGGGCGACCATTGTCCGAAAAGCCGACAACGGGACAACGAAGCTGGCGACCTATGGCATCCGCTTTGCGCCGACCATTGAGGTTGAGCGGCAATTGGCCCAAATCATCTTGAAATTCGAACGGGCCGCCCGTCTGAAAGGGCTCACCGCCTAAGCCGCTGGAACAAAAAATAGTATTGTCCTTGAAATTGGCAAAAACGGCATAAAGAGCCGTAACGGAATAGTTAAATGAGCAATGATTATTCAGTAACGGCTCCTAAATCCCGTTATTCCGCCTGATAGCCCGCCTTGCGCAGGTAATATTCGTAATCCCCCCCGTAGGACCGCAGCTCTCCGTGGTCCACCTCCATGACCCGGTTCACCAGCGAGCGGAGAAAGTGCCGGTCATGGCTGACCAGCACCACGGTGCCGGCGAATTTTTGCAGCGCGCCCAGCAGAATCTCCCGTGATTGGATGTCCAGATGGTTGGTGGGTTCGTCCAGAATCAGGAAATTGAGCGGTCGCGCCAGGAGGGTGGCCAGCACCACCCGGCTTTTTTCCCCGCCGGAAAGCAGCTTGATCTGCTTGTCCACCGTATCGCCCTGAAAGAGAAAGGCGGCGCAAAGGTTGCGGATGGTGCCGATGTTGGCCTGGGGCAGGGCGTCCTGCACGGTTTCAAAAACAGTTCTCTCCGGGACCAGGACATCCATGGCATGCTGGCTGAAATAGCCGAGGCTGACGTTGGCCCCGATGGTGGCGCAGCCGTTGCTGGGCTCGGTCTGGCCAGCCAAAACTTTCAGGAAGGTGGACTTGCCCGCGCCGTTGACCCCGACCACCGCCACCTTTTCCCCCCGTTGGATCACCCCGGAGATGCCGGAAAACACCGGCTTCTCCCCGCCCCCGTCCAGGGGCCAGGCCTTGGCCAGACCGTCGAGGCGCACCACGTCGTCGCCGCTGCGGGGCGGTTCGTTGAACTCGAAACTGATCAGCCGCTGTTCCGGGGGCAGCTCGATGCGCTCGATCTTCTCCAGCTTCTTGACCCGGGACTGCACCTGGGAGGCGTGGGAGGCGCGGGCCGCGAAGCGGGCGATGAAATCCTCCTCCTTGGCCAGCATCTCCTGCTGGCGGCGGAAGCTGGCGGCCAGTTGTTCCCGCCGGATCTCCCGCTCGCGCAGGTAAAAATCGTAATTGCCGCTGTAGGTGGTGATGGTGGCGTTGGCCACCTCGATGATCCGCGAAACCAGGCGGTTCATGAAATCGCGGTCATGGCAGGTCATGAGCACCGCACCCTTGAACTCCTTGGCCAGCCATTCCTCCAGCCAGACGATGGACTCCACGTCGAGATGGTTGGTGGGCTCGTCCAGCAGCAGGACATCGGGGTTCATGGTCAGGATGCGGGCCAGGGCGATGCGCATCTTCCAACCGCCGCTGAACGATTCCACCGGGCGGTTGAAATCCTCCGGTCCGATACCCAACCCGGTGAGCACTGCCTGGGACCGGGATTCCAGATCGTAGCCGCCGCGATGCTCGAACTCCTCCATGGCGTCGCCGTATTTTTCCAGCAACGCGGTCATGGCCTCGTCTTCCATGGGCAGGGCCATGGCCGCTTCCATCTCTTTCAGCTCCTCGCCCAACCGCACCACCTCGCCCACCGCGGCCATGGTCTCCTCCAGGGCCGAGCGACCGGACATCTCCCCCACTTCCTGGGAAAAATAGCCGATCACCGTTTTTTTGGCGCAGGAGATCTCGCCCTTGTCCGCCTCTTCCTCGCCGGTGATCAGGCGGAAGACGGTGGACTTGCCTGCGCCGTTGGGGCCGACCAGGCCGGTACGCAGGCCGGGGAGTATCTGGAGGCTGGCGTTGGCAAAAAGGATCTGCGAGCCATGCTGTTTGCTGATGTTGCTGAGATGTATCATCGTTTAACTCGCAAGAAGGGAAAAAGGAAGCAGGTCCGTAACATAGATTCGAAGAGCTGTAGCAGCGAAGCGGCAACAGTCGCCGGTCGCTTTCAGCTTCCTGCTGTAATCGCGGCTTTTGGCGATTTCAACAATCATGATGGGGTATCTCCACGAAAAAACGCCCTTTATAGCATGATGGCCAAGGCGGCGCAACCCTATTCTGCCGCAATTCGTATGACTCTGGCGCCTGGCTTGTCAAGGGTGGGAGGGTCTGCTATGATGCCGCAAGGAGCAGGGCGCGTGCGCCCCAGAGCAATCAGTGATGACGGGAAATTCTATGCAGCGAAGCACTGCCCGGATAGCCAGTGAAATTTTTCTTTGTGCCTTGCTTGTTTCCGGCTGCGCCCGGTACGAACCCTTGGCAGACCTCCCCTCGGGCCGGTCAGCAACGCAGGAGGCAAGACCTCGGGCTCTTAACGAAATTTCTGTTGTCCCGGCCAAGGAGCCGCTCCCTGACCAGGCCGTTGTGCCGGAGGATTTCCTTACAACCCTTGCCAAGCAGGGCCGCGCCACAGGAGAATGCTTTCAGCTTCGACCCGGCGGCAAGGGGAACAAGAAGGAAAAATCCAGACGCTGTGAACCCCAGAGCCTTCCCTTTGCCCGCTGCCGGAGCGGCATCGACAGCTGCCGGATTGGCCACGAAAACGGTCCCCTCACCTGGTTTGTCTGTGAAAAACAGCGCGGCAACACCTCGCTTACGCCCCGGCCCGGCAGCATCCTCATCCTTGCCGCCAATGGCCGGAGAAAGATGCCCACCGGGCATGTCGCCTATGTGGAGAGGGTTGTTCCCCAAAGCGCCACGGTCTATCGGCTCACCTTTACCCACACCAATTATGACCGCAAATGCAGCCTGGAGTCGAACATCGAGGCCACCTACGACAGCGCCGTTCAGACCCTGGATATCCACGGCGGTGCGTGGGGCGCCTGGGGCAAGGGGCTGCCGGTGGCCGGGTTTATCTTGGAGTGACAATCCGGCCAAGCAGGTGCCAGGAGCTTCATGGTATTGTGAGGAGGTAAGGCAATCGTAATAATCTCAGTGGGATATGGGCGACCATGACGGTGCTGACGAAAATACAGCTTGGCTTTCGCTGGTGCAGGGCCATCTCTCTGGGGCTTCTTTTTCTTCTCCTGGCAGGATGCGATACCGGGCCGCAGGAAAAGTCGGACCAGGAGCGCCTGGTCCGGCTGGACAAGCTCCAGCAGCTCCCGATCGGCCAGGCCGAGCCTGATTCGCAAGCGCTGCGGATAGGAGTGGGGGCCATCCTTTCTCCCCAGGGCACGGCGCTCTCCTACCAGCCGCTCATCGACTACCTGGGCCGCAAGATGGGCAAACCGGCAATCCTGGTGCAGCGCAAAACCTACCAGGAGCTGAACGATCTGCTGGCCAGAAACGTGGTGGATCTCGGTTTCATCTGCACCGGGGCCTATGTCGAAGGCGCCCGGAATGGGGCGATCTCGTTGCTGGTTGTCCCGCAGATCAACGGCAAGACCACTTACCGGGCCTTTGTTATCGTGCCTGCGGTTTCTCCGGTCCGGGAATTTGGAGACCTGCGCGGCAAGGTGTTCGCCTTCACCGATCCGCTTTCCAACACCGGCTATCTCTACCCCCTCTCCCTGTTGCAGAGCATGGGGCAGCAGCCGGAAACTTTTTTCGGCCGGACGATTTTTACTTATAGCCATGATCGTTCCATGGCTGCGGTGATGGAGGGCATCGCGGATGGCGCTTCGGTGGACAGCCTGGTCTATGACTTCGCCGGGAAGCGCAACCCGGAAATTGCCCGGCAGACCCGAGTGATTTGGGAATCGCAGGATTTCGGCATTCCCCCGGTGGTGGTGCCGCGCACCATCTCCCCGGCGAAGAAGGCCTTGCTGAAAGAGCTGCTCCTTGGCCTGCATCGTGATGCGGAAGGCGAAAAAGCCCTGGCCGAACTCGGGGTGGAACGCTTCGTGGAGCCTGAGCCAAAGCTATATGGATTCTAAGGAGAGGCGCCTGTGCCTGTTGCTCTGATCTCTATGACCGCGTTTTTTCGGCAAGCCGTACGCCGGGGCAGGTCTGTCCTGCTCAGTGTGCCGCTGAAGCTGAAGATTTTGGGGCTGGCCCTTACCCTGATCCTTCTCTTTGGCGCGGTCACCATTTACAAGGTGCAGGCGGCGCTCAGCGAGAACATCGACGCCTTTCTCCGGGAAGAGAGCCGCTTCGTGGCAACGGAACTCTCCTATCAGTCCCACGATTATCTGCTGATCAACGATGTCTACGGCCTGACCCAGATGCTCAGGAACACGGTGCAAAATCGGCCTGACCTGCGCTACGTCTTTGTCCGCAACGGTGAAGGGCAGGTGGTGGCCCACACCTTTGAGGGCGGGTTTCCGGCGGATCTGCTGGAAAAATCTTCCGGCCTGTCGCCGCAGGCATCCGGGCCGAAACTGCTGCGCACCAATGAGGGCAGCATCTGGGAGGCGACGGCAGGTATCAGCAACGGCAACGAAGGCGCAGTGGTGGTCGGGGTAAAGGGCGACAGCCTGCGCCGCCAGATCGGCGTGATCACTCGGTCCCTTGCCCGGACCACCCTGCTGGTTGCAATATTCGGGGTGCTGTTGTCCCTGGGGCTGACCTGGCTTATCACCCGGCCGGTGGGCAGGCTGCTCGAAGCCACCCGGTCCGTGCGGCGCGGGGATTATTCCGTGATCCTGGACCCGACGGAAAGCCAGGATGAATTGGGCAGGCTCATGGAGGGCTTCAACGCCATGGTGCTTTCTCTTGCCAGTGCGGATAAGGCCCGCTTGGAAAAAGAGCATCTCCAGCGGGACTTCCTGCACCGGGTCATGGCCGGGCAGGAAAGCGAAAGAAAACGCATCGCCCGCGAGCTCCACGACCAGACCGGCCAGGCCCTGGCCTCGGTCATGGTTGATCTCAAGATGCTGGAAAACGCGAAAAACGAGAGCGAGACCAGCCAGAGTATCGGTCGGTTGCGAAAGGCCATAACCGAGGAGATGGAGGCGATCCATGATCTGGCGGTGGCGCTGCGGCCCAGCGTGCTGGACGATCTTGGCCTGGTTCCGGCGGTGGAGATGTTGGTCCGGGGTTTTATCAACCGGCAGGGGATTGCGGTGGAGCTGACCATCATCGGTTTTGCCGAGAAAAGGGCGGATGCCTGCACGGAAACCTGCGTCTACCGGATTATTCAGGAAGCCCTTTCCAATGTGGCGCGGCATGCAAAGGCCACGGCGGTGAGCGTGCTTCTGGAATGGCGCGGAGAGAAGATCCGGGGGGTTATCGAGGACAACGGCCTTGGTTTTACGCCGGAACGGATTGACTCCAAGGCAAAACTCGGGGTGCTGGGCATGCGGGAACGGACCCAGTTGCTGCAAGGGACTTTCCGGATTGAAAGCAGTCCGGGCGAGGGTGCCATGCTGGTTTTTGAAATGCCTGCCAAGGCGGGGGTCTGCCATGAACAATGAACGGATTCGGATTCTGGTGGTCGATGATCATCCGGTGCTTCTCTCCGGCTTGAGCCTGCTGCTCAATGCCGAAGCGGACATGGAGGTGGCGGGCACTGCCGATTCGGGGCCGAAAGCCCTGGCTCTGGCCAAGGAACTGCAACCGGACATCGTGCTCCTTGATATCTCCCTGCCGGGAACCAGCGGGCTTCTGCTCCTGCCGGAGATCTTGCGGCAGGCGGTTCAGACCCGCGTCCTCATGCTGACCATGCATGAGGACCATCAGTATCTCAAAGAAGCCGTGGCCAAGGGCGCCAAGGGCTTTATCCTCAAGAAATGCCTGGATGTCGACCTGCTCTACGCCATCCGCTCGGTGATGCGGGGGCAGATGTACATCCATCCCGCCATGATGCCGGATATCCTGGCCGAGCAGGACAAGGGCGCAGCCACCCCCGAGGAGATGCTCTGGCTCTCGCTGAGCAACCGGGAGCAGCAGGTCATGCTCGCGGTGGCCATGGGGTTCACGAGCAGGGAGATTGCCGAGCAGCATTTCTTGAGTGAGAAAACCGTGGCCACCTACCGCTCCAGGGCCATGGTCAAGCTTGGCCTGGAGACCAGGGCTGAACTGGTCGAGTTTGTTTCGCGGCAGAAGCGCTCTGCTGGCTGAGCCGTTTCCGGCAGACGCCTGTCAGGAAAATTCCTACAAAGAAATCAAAAAACCCCCGCTTGTTTTCCTTTAGTGTTTCCCTTATCCTGATCTGTAAATGAATGTGTTTTAGTCTGTTTTATGCTCCTTGCCCTCGGTCAAGGGCCTGTCGTATCCTATCCATCAATCAAGCGAGAGAAGCCTATGGGAGTGGTCGAAGCGGTTTGCATCAGCGAAAAAAAAGGCATGGTGAAAAAAGAGGTGCCTGAGATTCTCTTGGAGGAAAGCTGGGGAATCACCGGGGATGCCCATGCCGGAATCTGGCACCGGCAGGTCTCCCTGCTGGCCGGGGAAAGCATCGATGCGGTGAAGAAAAAAATGCCCCACCTCAAGCACGGGGTGTTTGCCGAGAACATCGTCACCCGCGGGCTGGACCTGCTACAGCTTGCCATCGGCGACCGTTTGGTGATCGACGGCAAGGTGGTGCTCGAAGTCACCCAGATCGGCAAGGAATGTCACAACGCCGGCTGCGCCATCAAGAAGGCCACCGGCGACTGCATCATGCCCAAGGAAGGGATCTTCACCAAGGTTATCCACGGCGGGGTTGTCAAGGCAGGCCTCGCCATTGAAATAGAAAAAATTTCGGATGCCACAAGGGTAGCATAGCCTGAAGCACACAAAGGAGAGCAACGCATGAAGATCAAAAGAAGGGATTTTCTTAAACTGAGCGCGGCAACCGGGCTGGCGGTCGCAGCCTTCAAGGGCACCACCTTGAACGCCCTTGCCGAAACACCGCGGGGAACTATTGGCGGCGAGAAGCCAGGCAAATGGATGCCCTCCACCTGTCAGGGCTGCACGGCCTGGTGCCCGGTGGAGTTCTTTGTGCAGGACGGCCGCGCCGTGAAAGTGCGCGGCAACCAGCTCAGTAAGGCCAACAACGGCTACTGCTGCCCCAGGGGCCACTTGATGCTCCAGCAGGCATACGATCCCGACCGGGTCAAGGTGCCGATGAAGCGCACCAATCCCGCCAAAGGCCGCGGCATCGATCCGAAGTTCGTCCCCATCACCTGGGACGAGGCCCTGGACACCGTTGCCGACAAGATGATCGAACTGCGCAAGGCCGGCGAGCCCGAGAAGCTGATGTACATGCGCGGCCGTTATTCCCCCATCTCCACGGAATTGCTCTACGGCACCCTGCCCAAGATCTACGGCACCCCCAACTACTTCTCCCACAGCGCCATCTGCGCCGAGGCGGAGAAGATGGGCCCCGGTTATACCCAGGGTTTCTTCGGCTACCGCGATTACGACCTGGCCAAGACCACCTGCCTGGTGATCTGGGGCTGTGATCCCCTCAGCTCCAACCGCCAGGTGCCTAATGCCATCAATAAATTCGGCGATATCTTCGACCGGGGCACGGTCATCGCCGTTGATCCGCGCCTCTCCGCCTCGGCCGCCAAGGCCAATGAGTGGCTGCCCATCAAGCCGGGCGAGGACGGCGCCCTGGCCGCGGCCATTGCCCATGTTCTCCTGACCGAAGGGATGTGGGGCAAGGAGTTTGTCGGCGACTTCAAGGACGGCAAAAACCTCTTCAAGACCGGCGCGACCGTGGACGAGGCCGCCTTTGAGGAGAAGCAGACCCACGGCGTGGTCAAATGGTGGAACATAGAACTGAAGGACAAGACCCCGGCCTGGGCCGCCAAGCGCACCCTGATCCCGGAAAAACAGATTATTAAGGTGGCCCGCGCCATGGGCAAGGCAGGCTCTTCCTGCGCGGTCTATATGGGCCCCGGCGTGGCCATGACCCCGCGCGGCACCTATACCGGGATGGCGGTTTACGCCCTGAACGGCCTTCTTGGTTCGGTCGAGACCGAGGGCGGCGTCATGCAGAGTTCCAGCGTGCCGGTTGAAAAATTTCCCAGCCCCGACAAATTCATTGATGAGGTCGCCAAGCATCACGGCCACGGCAAGAAGATAGACGGCCGCGGGGAAAAGGACATGCCCGCCATTATGGGCGGTATCGACAAGAAGGAGAAAGACGGCAAGGTAACCGAGAGTCTGAAGGTGAATGTGGTCACCAACAACGTGGCAAACGGCCTGTTGAAGGACCCGGGGGCCATCAAGGTGTTCCTCAGCACCTGGAGCAACTTTGTCTTCTCCGCCACCGGCGCCCAGCGCTGGGAAAAGGCCTTGCCCCAGATCCCGTTCTTTGTCCACATGACCACCAACGCCTCGGAGATGACCCAGTATGCCGACATCGTGCTGCCGGCCACCTTCGCGCCGGTCGAGAAATTTTCCATCATCACCAACATGGCGAACCTCCACGGCCACATGTCCATCCAGCAACCGGTGATCAAACCGTACGGAGAGGCCAAGGCCGAGGAAACCGAGGTGATGTGGCTGCTGGCCGAGAAGCTCAAAGTCAAGGGTTTTGCGAATCTCTTTGACTACTATGCCTCCTTTGAAGATCCGGAAACCAAGAAAAAACCCGCCAACGCCGCCGAGTTCGTCGAAATCGCCGCGAAAATCGCCAGCCACAAGGTCTGGGACGGCAAGGAAAAGATGAAGGGCGACCAAATCTCCGGCTGGGAGGATTTCAAGAAGAAGGGCATCTACAACTCCGAGACCTATGCTTACAAGAAAAACTGGGGCAAGTTCAAGACCGAGACCAAAAAGTTCGAGTTCTACGGCGAGACCTTGAAGAAAGCCCTCACCATGCATGCCGACAAGCACAAGACCACGGTTGACGACATCCTCAAATCCAGTGGCTACGAAGCCCAGGGCGAACTGGCCTTCGTGCCGCACTATGAGTCACCCAAACGGCACGGCAGCCAAGAGGAATACCCCTTTACCTTCATCGACTACAAGTCGAGGCTCAACCGTGAGGGCCGGAGCCAGAACACCGCCTGGTACCATGAATTCAAGAAGGTGGATGTGGGGGATGAGAGCTGGGAAGATGTCGTGAAAATCAACCCCGCGGACGGCAAAAAGCTCGGTATCAAGACCGGCGACATGGTCAAACTGAGCTCGGTGACGGGCAGCATCACGGTCAAGGCAAAACTGTGGGAAGGGGTGCGGCCCGGCACCATCGCCAAATGCTATGGTCAGGGGCACTGGGCCTACGGCCGTGTTGCCGCGAAGGACTATGCCAAGGCGATCCCGAGAGGCGCGAACAACAACGAGCTCATGCCCGATGATTACGACCGGCTCAGTGGCGCCACGGCAAGAAACGGCGGCTTCACCGGCGTAAAAATTCAAAAGGCCTAATGGATTCACAGGAGGAAATGACAAATGACGCAATATGCGATGGTAATAGATCTTCAGAAATGTGTTGGCTGCGGGGCCTGCGCCCTGGCCTGCAAAACGGAGAACAACACCGCCGGCAGAAACTTCGGGCAGGCCCATAACTGGGCCGACTTCCAGAACGAGACCAGCGGCAAGTTTCCCAAGACCAAATACACGACCAGACCGGTGCTCTGCAATCACTGTAGCAATGCGCCCTGTGTCAAGGCCTGCCCGGTGACCCCCAAGGCGATGTTCAAGACCAAGGATGGCATCACCATGCACAACGACGAGCGCTGCATCGGTTGCCGCGCCTGTCAGGAAGCATGCCCCTATTCCAAGATGGAGGTCAAGGGCACAGAGACCAGTGTTATCAGCTACAACGAGGACGGCAAGCCCTATGAGCCTTTTTATGCCGACAAGACCGAGATGATCCCCGGCTGCACCATGTCGCCGGCGGAAATGGCGGGCAAGACCGACAACCCGCCCCATCGGACCAAATACGACCATCCGGATTATCAGGATGTGCGGCGCAGCAACATCGTTGAAAAGTGCATTTTCTGCGAGCACCGGGTGGCCAAGGGCGAATTGCCCAACTGTGTGGTTGCCTGTCCGGCCAAGGCCAGAACCTTCGGCGACCTCCAGGACAAGAACAGCGAAGTTGCCCAGTTGGTCAAGAAGTACAAGGGCACGGTTCTCAAGCCCGAAAAAGGCACCAAGCCCAATGTCTATTACATCCGAAGCTACAGCGCGGCCAAGTAGCCTGAGTCAAGGATAGCCGGAAGTTCGGGGGCGGGTGCTCAGGCATTCCGCCCCCATTTTTTCGTACGGTATTTAGCTGTATACTCTTTTTAAGGAAACAATATGACCACCGACCTCATGCAAGCCGCCCAGCGCCAAAGCGATGCCTACCGACTGCTTGCCGCCTGTTTTTGTCAGCCGGATCGGGAGATGTTTGTCGAGGAGAACCTCTGTGCCAATCTGGCAGAGCTGATGCAGGAAATTTCGCTGCCGACAGTGGGGGAAGCCTGCCAACGGATGGCGCAGTGCCTTGCGGAAAACAACCAGGAAGAACTGCTGATTGAGTATTCCGGGTTGTTTTTGGGGCCCTTCGGCGCCCCGGCCCATCCGTATGGCTCGGTGTATCTGGAGCAGGAAAGGACCTTGATGGGCGATTCGACCATGGAAGTCCTGAAGCTCTATGCTGAATCAGGGATAAAGTATGAAGGTGACGAGCCGCCTGATCATATTGCCATTGAGCTTGAGTTCATGAGTTTTCTCGAAGGCAAGATCGCCCGGGCCATCAGCGAATCGAATCAAGCTGATCGTGTCGATTTTTCCGCGATCCGGTCCCGTTTTTTCAACAGGTTACTCGCCTCGTGGGCGCCCATTCTCGGCAATATCCTCAAGGAGCAGGCTACGCTTGCTTTTTACCGCGACCTGGGAGAATGCCTGCTCGGCTTCATCAGCGCGGAGCAACAACGGCTCCAAAAACCTGCCCTCCAGACCCCATGACCCTCGCCGACCGCCTGGCTGAGCGTTTTCGCAGCAGCGAACCGCCTGCTCTTGAATTCATCTCCCGCCGCTGTCTGCGCAACCGGCTGCAAGACAATGCCTGTACCCGCTGCCTCGACGAGTGCCCGGTTCAGGCCATCAGCGGCCAGGAATCGGGAGGGGTGCATCTGGAGCCGAAGCGCTGTGTGGGCTGCCTGGCCTGCACGGCGGTCTGTCCGGCCGAGGCGCTGGTGGGCAAGGATCAGCGCCTTGCCGCATCCCCAGGCAAAGCCGCCGGTCGAGAAACGTTGGTTTTTTGCTGCGAGAAGTCCATCCGCAGCGGAGAGGAGATCGTTCTTCCCTGCCTGGGCGCCCTGGCCGAGGAACAACTGGCCGCTTTTGCGGTAAAGGCGGCCAAGGGGGTGCGCCTGAATCTGGTCAAATGCGGCGACTGCCGGGCCGCGTTCGTCCCGGACCTTCTGGCCCGGCGGTTCGCTGCGCTTAACAGCCGATTGGGCAACGGGGAAATTACCGGCTCGGTCAGACTCCTGCTTCAGGAGGAAGCAAGCGGAGAGCTGACCGAATCATCAAGCAGGCGCGCTTTCTTCAAGGCCTTTCGCGAAATTTCTTTTCACGCCGCCACCGAGACCATGGCCACTTTGCAGGCGGACCCGGACCAGAGGGAGCAGCATGCCCACAAGCACCAGCCGGTCCGGCTGGCCCAACTCCGGCAGGTGATCGCCGACACCGGCGACGAAAGCACCCACCAGGCCCTGCTCCGTCTTTTCTTCAGCCTGACGGTCAGTGACGAGTGCAACTTTTGCGGCGGATGCGCTGGCATGTGCCCCACCGGGGCGCTCAAGAACACCAGGGAGGACGAGCTGAAACGGCTACAGTTCGACTGGGCCAAATGCAGTGGCTGCGGGCTGTGTCTGGAGTTCTGCCGGAAAAAGGCGCTCACCCTTGTTGCCGGTCACAGTCTCGAATCCCTGGATACGGAAATTGAGGTCTTGCTGGAGATGGATGTGGAATAAGCCAGCAGATTAGGATGCGCTGAAGATCGGCAGCCCGTTTTTGCGTGGCGAGTGAACAACTGCCCTGATTGTTAGACAAAAGGTCTGAGCGGAAAATAGACCCCCAGTCAGTCTTTCAGCAGCGTCTTTTTTGTGTATTTGCCGATGCCGACAAATGATTGTGAGCATCGCGCTTTCTGTTCCTGTGGCAATTTGCCGCATTGTCATCGGAAGATCGCGGTGATAGCCTGCTTTATGCCACAACGTGGTATGGTGCAATTTAGTGTAGCACAAGCATGCAATCCAGACAAGGAGAAATGGGCAATGGAAAAGGATGAAAACATGGAAAACAAGGGAGTCTCTCGGCGTCAGATGATGATCGGAACCGGTGCCCTGGCGGCAAGTGCGGCCATGGTTCATTTCAGCGGGTTGCTGAAATCCGCCGAAGCCAAGGACGGCTCCACCGAAAAATGGCCTTGGCCCTATGAAAAACTCGACCCGGCCAAGACGGCGGAGATTGCCTACGAAGAATGGTACAGGGTTTTCTGCGGCGCGGCCGTCATCAGCAGTGTTTTCAGTCAATTGCGGGAAAAGGTCGGCGAACCGTACAAGTCGTTTCCCATAGATGCCTTTGTCTTTCTCGAAGGCGGCATTGTGGGCTGGGGTACGGTCTGCGGCTCCAACGCCGGGGCGGCCATCGTCGCCAATACCATCATTGGCCCCAGGATTGCCGGTGGCAAAGATGGGCATCTGATTACCGAGGATATGATGCAGTGGTATTCCGAAACATCCATGCCGGTTTTTGTCCCGAAAAATCCCAAGGTCGCCACCAAACTTGTTAAGACCACCAGTGAATCGCCACTGTGTCATGTCTCCGTGGGCAAGTGGATGAAGGCCTCGGGCTACCCCATCGGCAGTCCGGAACGGAAAGACCGGTGCGCCCGGGTGGCGGCCAGCGTCGCCTTTCATCTTGTTGAATTGCTCAATGACTGGAAGGACGGCAAGTATGTCGCCAAGAGCACCCATGCGCCGGTCAAGGATTTCGGCATCACCGGCCAGATGAACTGTATGGAATGCCATGGGGCCAATATCCCCACCGCGCCCATGGCCAAGAAATGATCGCGCCCTTTCCATCGACGGCAAGGTGATCAAGGGCGATCCGCGGCGCGGTGTCGGCATCCATGCCAATGCCGTCATGTGGGTGGACCCGCATCTCAAAAACACCTGCATGATCGACAAGGTGGGTGGGAGTGTGTCGTTTTATGACACCAAGGTGAAGCTGGTGAAGGTGTAGTCAGCGGTTTTCTGAAAGGGTAATAAAAAACGGGGTTGCCGATCTTTCGGCAGCCCCGTTTTTACGTGGCGAGCGAACGACTGCCCTGATTGTTACACAAAAGGCCTGAGCAGAAAATAGACCCCAAGCCCGGCGATCAGTGCCCCGGCTCCCTTGCGGAACCAGTCGCTTGCCTGGCCGAAGGAAGAGCTGGCCAGTAGTCGTTTCACCGTGGCGGTTGAACTGCCGGCCACGGCAATGGGCAGGCAGTGGCCGATGGCAAACAGGAGAATGAGCAAGATCCCGGTCAGCACCTGCTGCTGTACCGTGATGATCGCCAGGATGGGGGCGATAAAACCGAAGGTGCAGGAGCCGGAGAGCACTCCATAGGCCAGCCCCAAAACAAAGGCGCCCCACGCCCCCTGGACCTTGAGACGAGCCATGATTCCGCTTGGCATGGAGCACTTGGCCAGGCCCAGCATGTCAACGGCCACCCAGATGAGGATCAGGCCCACGACCATGGTCCAGTACGGCCCCACATCACCGAGCATCCTGCCGAGCAGGGCGCAGATCACCCCCACCAGGACGATGGTCAGAAAAAGGCCGATACTGAACAGCACCGCATAGCGGACGGCCTGCCGGCCCTTGACCAGTTGTTCTTGGCCGCCCACATAGGCCACCACTAGAGGGATGGAGGCCAGGTGGCAGGGGCTGAGCAAGACGCTGATCATGCCCCAGAGAAAACAGCCCAGGGCAGCCAGGGCGAGGCCCGCGCCCATCCATCCGTTGACCAGAAGAAAAAGAGCGTCCATTACTTGCCGCTCCCGGCTGCGGGCTGGGCAATGCCCATCTGGGCAAGCTGGGCCATGATGGTCTTCTTGTCCAGGAAGCCGCTGTGGCGGTAGATCTCATTGCCGCTGCGGTCGAAGAAAATCTGGGTGGGGATCATGCTCACCTTGAATTTCTTGGCCTCGTCCGGATTCTGCCAGACATCGATAAAGATGATCGCCGCCTTGCCCCGGTATTCCGAGGCAAGTTCTTCGATGATGGGCGCCATCATCTTGCAGGGGATGCAGGCCGTGGCGCCGAGATCAACCATGGTCACCGTGTCGGGAACCGGCACCGGCGCGGGCGGGTTTGCCGCCGTGCCGTCAGAGGTGTACAGCACAGCCAGGGCGACCAGCAACAACGTGAATCGGACAATTGTTTTCATCGGTTCTCCTTGGATTATGGGGTTCCCTGGGCGAACGGCGCCGGGGCATTAATAAACTCCCGCGCCGTGTCGCCCCGCAGCAGCTCGGCCAGCCCCAGCAGACCGTCATGGAGGTATCTGGCCCGGTATCCCTTGGTGACGAGATAGAGCCGGGCCATGCTGGAGCGGTCATAGTGGGGGCAGGCGGTGACGATGAGTTTGTTTTTGTCCAGCTCGCCCAACCGGGAGGGCAATTCGTTGAGCGGGATGTTCTTGGCGAATCCCATGCGCCAGGCCGCGAACTCCTCGGGGAAACGGACATCGACGAGCTGGGCCTCTCCTTTTTTCAGGAGCTCCATTAGTTCCTTGCTCTCGATTTTCATCTCCTTGCGTTCCTGGTACGTGAAGCCTGCGAGATAATCGTCCAGTTTCTCGGCCTGGGAGTGCCTCGGCACCATGAGGGCCAGGGCCAGGCACGCGGTCAGCAGGGGCAGTTTTTTCATGGGGGTTCTCCTGGGTCGCGCGCAAATCAAGCCGGTGGAAAAACAGGGCCAAGCGTGCGCCGCGTCGCCATCTCTACAAAAGTCTTTTTTCGAGATCAGCAGCACTGGGCCACCTTGCATACCGCCTCCCGGATGAATTCCCGGGGAATGGCTCGTATACCTGCCCGTGTCTGACTATGGTCCGGCAGGATTCCTCCTTGCCGGTGAGTTCGCCGCAGGAGCAGCAACTGCTTTTCGAGGCGGTCGTCCGGGGCAGGACGGTCTCCAACGGGACCCCGTTGATGAGCACGAGGTTTGACTGGCCGATTTCCGCCTCGGTCATTTTGGTTTCCGTGAAAAGGATCTTGACGCCCTTGGGCCTGCATTCCTCCTGCAACCGTTGAACCAGTTCCGCGATTCCTTGTCCGGTCCGGGCGCAACGATCACAGGTTTTTCCCTCTTTCTCCAGATGCCGCCACTCAACCATGACTGTTTTCATTTTTTTCTCCATAAAAGCGGAGGCCGGGAAGGCGGAAATTATTGGTTGGCTGACTGCTGTCCCCGCACCGCCCGCACATAGCCGGCATTCTTGTATTCGATCTCCTTGTCGCCCCGGCACATGCAGGTGATATCGAGTTTGATCGGCCGGGTTCCTTTGTCGGTTTCGGCTGTCCAGTACTTGTTGTCGAATTTCGGAAACTCGATTGCGCCATTATTTTTGAAGACAAAGATCTGTAGCAGATCCCACCGTTCCGCAAGGGTTGGCAGACGCCAGTCATGCTCCCCGCCAAGATCAAGGGTGCCGGCATATTGGGCCGCCTTTTCCTGGGAGTCGAACACCTGCGGACTGTTGCCAAGCTGCCAGATGAGTCCGGTTTTGCTGTCCTTGATCATGCCGTTGTCGAGATTCACCAGCCGTGCTTCCCCGGCAAAGGCCAGCGAGGCGGTGAGAGCGGCAAACAGTACGAACACGAGAGAGAAGGGGATTTTTTTCATAGGTTTTCTCCTTGTTATGAAGGGGTTTCGCCGCAATCGGCGCAATCACAGGTCAAGACGAAAACGGCTTAAGTAGCCGGTAAGCTGCTTGCGCGATTCAGGTGACAGGGAGGGGCAATGTTCCGCCCCCTTGCCGCCCTCGGTCGCCATGGTGGCGAACACAATGCAGGTGGGCTGTCCGCACTGTTTACAATTGGTCTTGGGCAGTAAGCGCAGGATCTCCATGACCTGCGGTCGCGGGGCGGCGGCAAAACTTGGTTCGATTTCCGCTCTTTTCTCCCAAGCCGCGTTGATCTCCCGTTGCAGCCAGATCAGGATGGTCTCCGCCTCTGCCGGATCTTTGATGGCGTTGATCGCGATTCTGTCGGCATGCACGGTGATGAGTTTGCCCTGGGAGCGAAAGGTGGCCGAGGGCGGCTCCTTGATATAGGTGTAAGCGCCCAACACGGCATTGAGATAGGGAAGCGCTGCGCTCACATCCTGATCGAGCCGGGCGACGCAGTGCAGGGTCTGCGCCTCCGGGCGGCAAGCGGCATTGGAAAACTCCATGGTGAATGCGGTGAGCAGCATTTTTCCCTCCTCCGTAGCGGCGGCGATTATTTCGGGATCATGGCCTACAGGAAACATGGCAGACCCCGGCCAGGGTTTCCTTGGTAAAGGGAAAGTATTTTTTTCTAAACCAGAGGGCTACGTTGACCAGCCCGATCAGCACCGGCACCTCGACTAAGGGTCCGATTACCGCGGCAAAGGCCACGCCGGAGTTGATCCCGAACACGGCGATGGCCACGGCAATGGCCAGCTCGAAGTTGTTGGAGGCGGCGGTGAAGGAGAGGGTAGCGGCCTGTTCGTAGGTGGCTCCCACCTTGAGGGACATGAAAAAAGAGACCAGGAACATGACCAGGAAATAGACGGTGAGCGGGATGGCGATGCGAACCACGTCAAAGGGCAGCTGCACGATGTATTCGCCCTTGAGGGAAAACATCACCATGATGGTGAAAAGCAGGAAAATCAGGGTGAAGGGGCTGATCCTGGGGATCAGTTTTTCCTGGTACCAGGCCTCGCCTTTGAGCTTTACCCCGATAAAGCGGGTCAGCATCCCGGCAATAAAGGGGATGCCGAGGTAGATGAAAACCGACTGGGCGATTTGCCCCATGGAGATGTCCACCACCGCGCCGGTCAGACCCAGCCAGCCCGGCAGCACCGAGATGAAAAACCAGGCGTAGACCGAGAAAAAGAGCACCTGGAAGATGGAGTTGAAGGCCACCAGCCCGGCGCAGTACTCGGTGTCGCCGCCGGCCAGATCGTTCCAGACAATGACCATGGCGATGCAGCGGGCCAGGCCGATGAGGATCAGCCCCACCATGTATTCGTGGTGGCCGGAGAGAAAGGTAATGGCCAGGAGAAACATGAGGACCGGGCCGATAAGCCAGTTCTGCACCAGGGAAAGGGCCAATACCCTGACATTCGTGAAAACCTCGTGCAGCTTTTCATAGCGCACCTTGGCCAGGGGCGGGTACATCATGAGGATCAGGCCGATGGCAATGGGGATGTTGGTGGTGCCGACCTGAAAGGAGTTGATGATCGAGGTGACCGGCGGATAAAGATAGCCAATCATAACCCCGCAAAACATGGCCAGGAAGATCCACAGGGTGAGGTACTGGTCGAGGAAGGAGAGTTTTTTGGCGGTTGTTTCCGAGCCGGGGTTTGCCGGAGGTGTGCTGCCCTGATAGCCCAGCCAGGCAAGGGCTTCCTTTTTGCCGGGAACCTTGCCCACGCATTTCACCGTGCCGTCGATGACCACCGCTGGGGTTGAGAAGACGCCGAGCCTGGCGATCTGCTCAAAGTCCGTGACCTTTTCGATGGTGGCCTGCGTCCCGGTCTCGTCTAGAACTGCCTGCATGAGGCGTTCCGCCTCGCGGCACTTGGGGCAGCCAGGGCCCAATACCTGAATGTGCATGGGGGTGCTCCCGTGTTAGATTCCGTTTTGATCCGTGTGGGCGGATGGGCATGGAGAAAAGCAGGCGTTATCTTTCTTGGTGCGCTGAAAGGCCTCCAGAGTTTTGTAGTCCTGTTGGGTGTCCGGCAGTTCGGTCAATCGCTTGCCGAGCAATTCGACCAGTTCCTTGGCAAGCGGGGTCGGCATCTCGGCCAGCCGATAATACATCCAGACCCCGCCACGCCTGCCTTTTACCCAGCCCGTGTTGCGCAGATAGGCAAGGTGTCGGGAGATCGTGGATTGGGGCAACTGGAGCACGGCCATCAGGTCGCAGACACAGAGCTCGCCACCCAGGAGCAGGGCAAGAATTCGCAAGCGGGGCTCTTCGGATAAGGCTTTGAAGAATTGTGCTGTTGTTTGCATGTGTCTCCTGGGTGTATTCAGTCGTGGTGTGTGTGGATGGAAAAATTCCGTTGTAGACTTGAATGTATCCGCATAGGCGGATGAGGTCAACCGAAAAATTGCTGCCGATCGGAAATGTGGTGGACCATTTCCCGCATATACTTTTCATCGTGTCTGGAATACAATGGCGGTGCGAGGTTGTTCAGGATCAAACCCCCAAGACAAAGGCGGCACGACATAACGATGACTACTTTTTCCCAGAAATTACATCCGGGCGGCAAGACCCGGATGGCCACATTTTTTAGTGAGTTGCCATGAACCGTACCGTCGCGCCCGATACGCACTCCGCCTTTCACCGTCTGACCCCGGACATAGTCCTCGGCCTGGTGGAAAAGGCCTTGGATATTCGCTGCACCAATCTCTGTCGGCCCCTGGCCAGCTATATCAATCGGGTTTATGAGCTGGAAGGCGAGGACGGCGAAGGGCTGGTGGTCAAGTTTTACCGGCCTGGGCGCTGGACCCGCGCCGCGCTGCAAGACGAGCATGAGTTTCTCCTTGAGCTTGCCAGCCGGGAGATTCCGGTCATCGCTCCTCTTGTTTTGCAGGGCAACGGCAGTCTGGGTGAGCATGAGGGGATGTATTTTACCGTGTTTCCCAAATGCGGCGGCCGCAGCTCGGATGAATTCAGCGATGAGCAGTGGCTGGAGATCGGCCGTCTGCTTGGGCGCACCCATGCCGTGGGCGCGGGCCGGATTCCCGAGGGGCGGATCACCATGACCCCGGACAAGTCAACCCGGCAGCAGGCGGACTATCTCCTGGCCGGGAAGTTCCTGCCTGCGGACCTTGCCCCGCAATTCGCCGAGCTGACCAAGGCCCTGATCGCCGAGATCAGTCCGCTGTTTGCCAACACCGAGATGATTCGCATCCACGGCGACTGCCATTTCTCCAACCTCATCTACCGGCCCGGCGAATCCTTTTATCTCATCGATTTCGACGACATGGCCCTTGGCCCGCCGGTGCAGGATTTCTGGATGCTGCTGCCCGGCTACCGGGAAGAGACCTTTGCCGAGATCGATCTCTTTCTCGAAGGCTACGAGACCTTCCGGGATTTCGACCGGCGCAGCCTGCGGCTGATCGAACCGCTTCGGGCCATGCGCTTTATCCACTACATGGCCTGGTGCGGGTATCAGGTGGCGGAAGAGGGCTTAAGCCGGGTGGTGCCGGATTTCGGGACCCGCGAGTACTGGCAGCGGGAGCTGCGCGATCTTGCCGAGCAGCTGGAGCGGATTCGGACCGCGATCGAACCCCAGGGGAACTGGCTCTGAGGCTCGGCGGGGTGGCGAGGGATAACTATTGTGTCCCAGTATTAGGGGAACAAGCGGCAACCGCTCGTCTGGAAACGCGAGAAGGGAGTAAAACAGAGATGATGTCCCCTTATTTTTTTGGGAATTATATACTTGACTCCCTAGCCATACCGTAATAGACTGTTTCTAAACGAGAAAGGAGACAGTCATGCACAATGACGGCGTTACGGTAAGCATCTACCAATTCCTCAAGCGGTTCCCGAACGAAGCCAGCGCCAGGGCGTACCTGGAACAGCAGCGGTGGCATGGTCATCCGGTCTGCCCCCGGTGCGGCTCCATGGAGCGCATCCAGAAGCGCAAGGTGGAGGGAGGATACTACCGCTGCCTCTCCTGTAAGGTGGATTTCACGGTGCGTACCGGCACCATCTTTGAGCGCTCTCATGTCCCGCTGGATAAATGGCTGTATGCCATGTATCTGATCTCCACCGCCCGCAAGGGTATCTCATCCCTGCAACTTTCCAAGGAAATAGGCGTGACGCAGAAAACCGCATGGTTTATGCTGCAGCGCATCCGTCAGGCCTGCGGGAGCGGCAATGGCGGCTATGGTGGTTTTCTCTCCGGGATTATCGAGGCGGATGAAACCTACATCGGCGGCAAGGAAATGAATAAGCACGAGAGCAAGAAGCTCAAAGCCGGACGCGGTGCGGTCGGCAAGATTGCCGTCTTAGGGATGCGTGAGCGGAACGGACAGGTAAGAGCTTCCGTCATCAGCGGCACCAGCGCAAGGACGATCCAGGCCAAGGTTCGCGGAATGGTAGCGCCGGGCTCAATCCTTTGCACCGATGAGCATGCCGCCTATTGTGGCATGACGGAATACCACCACCAGGTTGTAACCCACAGCGCCAAGCAGTTTGTTGACGGCATGGCCCACACCAACGGAATCGAGAGTGTTTGGGCGGTGCTCAAGCGCGGTTTTTACGGCGTATATCACTCTTTCAGTGAAAAGCACCTGCAACGCTATGTGGATGAATTTTCATACCGGCTCAACGAAGGGAACTGCAGGGTGCATACGATGGATCGAATTGATGCTCTTTTGCGGAAGACAGTTGGAAGACGAATTACTTATATGACGCTAACACATGGCATATGCCAAGAAAATTAAACAAGTTTTCTCAACGAGAAAAGCCACATGGACATAATCGCTTTCGCTCACGAAGCTGGAGTTGCTGCCACAAAGTTGTTGTCGCGCGATGAGCAAAAACATCTCGGCCAATTCATGACACCACAGGCCATAGCCAGGCTTATGGCAACCCGTGCTTGCGCGACCATCAATCAGTCCAAAGTGCGCGTCCTGGACCCCGCCGCAGGAAGCGGGATACTCGCTGCCGCAGCCGTAAATGCTTTGCTTCACCTTGAGTCAAAACCAAATGAGATTGAAGTTGTGCTTTATGAGATCGACAGGCGCATGAAGCCAATACTATTGAGACTGGCAAAACGGATGCGTCAAACCGCAGCCGACTTTGGTGCCAGGCTTAAAGTGAGTATTCGGATTGATGATTTCCTTCTGTCGGAAACAGCAGCCGATATGTGCCAGTTCGATTTAGTGATCTCCAATCCCCCATATTTCAAATTAAACAAAAGCGATGCGCGATCGGTGCGGCATGCTTATGCGGTCTATGGCCAACCGAATATCTACGGCTTGTTTATGGCGGCTTGCGCCAGAGTTCTTCATCCCGAAGGTCGCTGGTGTTTCATTACGCCGCGTTCCTGGACAAATGGCCCCTATTTTGCCGCAGTTCGTCGGCAGATGCTTCGATCACTGAGTATCAGTGCGATGCACATTTTTGAAAGTCGCGAGAATCATTTCACCGACGACGAAATCTTACAGGAAGCGATGATTACCTGGGCGGTCGCTAGGGCTGACGTGTTCGATGGGTCAGTTATGCTTAGCGCCAGCGAAGGTGTCGGCGACCTGACAGATGCCGCTTTGCGTATCCTGCCAGCTTGTGATGTCATCGGCGGTGATGCCGATAGAGTTGTAACCCTACCCCTCAATCAACAAAGAGGTATCAAGTCCTTCGATTCCACCTTGGCAAGCTACGGATTGAAGGTCAGTACAGGCCCCGTAGTGGCGTTCCGTGCTGAGGAATATATCGAAGGCGCCAAGAAAAGGGACACTGTGCCACTCCTCTGGATGCAACACATCCGCCATATGAAGATTTGTTGGCCGATCCAGAAAAAACGTGAGCACATTCGTTCGTGCGGTAAAAATGCCTGGATGCTTGTACCAAACGCACACATGGTAGTTATGCGTCGTTTTAGCCCGAAAGAAGACCTGCGAAGAATAACGGCAGCACCTTATCTGGGGTCACTCCCTGGCGAAGTCGTCGGGTTGGAGAACCATACAAACTACATTTATAGGCCTGACGGTATAATGTCGAGCCACGAAGTATATGGGTTGGCGGCCTACCTGAACAGTCGTGTTGTCGATATCCACTTGCGAACCGTGGCCGGGAATACCCAGGTTAACGCAACGGATCTTCGCAATTTGCCTATTCCTCCGATGAATATCATCGTGAAAATTGGCAGAGTTCTTTCTACCAAGATAGCCCCAACCCTTGATGACGCAGATCAAGCAGTAGAAAACATCCTTGGTCTTGATGGTCAAGATCATCACATAAAGTCGTTCAAGAAGGATGAAAACCAGGCTTTTTACTCAATGTGAAAGAAGTTTATTATGTGCGGAGGTTCACTAAGAAATGACGCTTCTTTTTGTCGCTGAAATTCAAAAGCGGTTGCTTTCCATCTTTCCGGAGGGGACCGAACACCGCGCCTGTATGATCCGTGAGATGGCAGCAAAGATTGTTTTTGTCTGTCTATATGCCAAAGCTATTGAAGGGTTTGATAAGTGGGTTCGCCCTAATCAGATTTGCAAAATGACGGATGCTCAATCTGTCATTCTTGACGATGCCTCAAGAGATAATTGGTACACACAATCGGGGAAAAATGGTTTTGCACCACCAGTTGGTACGCCGTGGTTTGCAGATACGACACGGGAACCCCTTCGGGACGAAACCATAAGAGGGGGGTTCGTCCCAGTTCGTGCTATTGTGGAGCGCACAGGCCTGCCCACAACATCATCCAAGGGACGTTATGCTCTCGAAGCAGCTTTTGCGGCGCTATTCGAGGTAACACTGACCAGTAAGGATTTCGCCGATCTCGCCAGTGCCTGGAGAGCAAGCCATCTGTCCAAGGGAGCACTTACACGACAAGCGTTAGTGGCCAGTGGCGCTCTTACTGCGGTCGATGCGGTCAAGGTTACTTTTCCGAACGGCGAGACACGAACATTATCTCCCGGCCCGTCGAGTGTCATCTCAAAGGCGGTCATCGAGCAGTTCGCTCCACGATTTCTCAAAAACCCCCATGTCCTTTGGTTATCGGAATCCGGCAACAAGGTAGTTGCTCGTGATGAGCAACTTGCTGCGAGACTTGGTATTACCATAGACCCATCGAAGGCACTACCAGATATCATACTTGTTGACCTTGGGGAAGATACCGGTGGTGCCGATTTGTTGGTGGTCTTTGCAGAAGTAGTGGCTTCCGATGGCCCTATCAATCGGCAACGAAAAAAAGTATGGACAATTACTGCCAACGATGCAGGATTCGAAAAAGAACACTTGGCATTCCTGACTGCTTTCCGCGACCGATCAACATCAGAGTTCAAAAAGGCTATCATTGAAATGGCCTGGGGATCATATGTTTGGTTTGTCTCAGAGCCCGAGCACATTATCTATCTTCGCAGCGGGAAACCAATCAAGCTATCGGAGCTGACAAACACCTAAAGGGAGTCAAGTATATAATTCCCATTTTTTTCGTCCCGGTCCCCAGACGTTCCTTCTCCTGCCGCTCTTTTGCCTGTGCTGTCTCGCCCCGGCCACTCCATCCCTGGCTACGGAAGAACCGAAACTGCCGTGGGGCGTGAATGTCTATTTTGAAAACGATCTCTTTACCGGTACGGATCGCAACTACACCAACGGCGTCAAGATTTCCCTCATCTCTCCGGACCTGGTCAGCTTTGTCGAGAGCGGCAAATTGCCGGAGTGGAGCCTTGAATACCTTTACCAGCTGCCCTTTATCAACGATCCGGACCCTGCCTTGAAGCGCAAGGTCGAATTCTCTCTCGGCCAGAATATGTACACCCCTGCCGACATCTCCCGCAGCGATTTGATCAGCGACGACCGCCCCTATGCCGGCTGGACCTACTTTGCCGCAGCATTTCATACCAGAAGCAACAAGCGGATGGACACCATCGAGCTGCAACTGGGCATGGTCGGACCGAGCTCCTTTGCCGAGGAGACGCAAAATGTGGTGCATGATCTCCGCGACCTGGACCGGGCAAACGGCTGGGAGCATCAGCTGAAAAACGAGCCTGGCCTGGCCGCGATTTATGAGCGTAAGTGGCATCTCGCTCCCTTTTATAGCAGTGGCGCCTTCGCAAGCGATGCCATTACCCATCTGGGCTGCTCTCTGGGCAATGTCGCCACCTATGCCAACAGCGGCTTTGAAACCCGCCTGGGCTGGAACCTGCCCGACGACTTCGGCGTAAGTCTGATCCGGCCGGCAGGCAACACCAGTTTTTCCGTAAGGCAGCAGCAGGGCGGCTACCTCTTTGTCGCGGTGAACGGCCGTGCTGTGCTTCAGGACATCTTTCTGGATGGCAATACCTTTGCCCACAGCCACAGCGTCAGTAAGAAGCCACTTGTCGCCGATCTGGCAGGCGGGGCGGCCTTCTACTTCAAACAGTTCAAGCTGACCTGGACCCAGGTGCTCCGCACCAAGGAATTCGACGGTCAACCCGACAATCACAGCTTCGGTTCCCTCGCCCTCTCCTTCTTTTTTTAATCTCTTCCCCATCGGGACCCTCCGCAAGCCCCATGCCCGCCGGCAGGCAAGGCTTCTGCGCAGAACGATCTTGTTTGGTTTTGCTCAGTCTACTTTTTCTCATCCGGCCATCCTAAATAATTTTCATTATCCAGGACAGCCCCAATTTTATTTACGGATACGCTCTAAGGAAAGCACATAGTTTAGGCACATTGTGGTGCGAAAAGAGGCCTTGACATGCGCTGAATTTTTTCGATACGCTGAAGGGGTTGGCTGGAGGTGCATTCTGGCTCGACAATACTACTGATCGATGGCAGCCATGCCAGAAACTAATGAAACAGGAGGATATGGGATGAGGTTTTTGGGAAAATACAGTGTTAAACCGGTGCTGGCGCTGTTTGTCCTTGGATTGGTGATGGCGGGGGCGGTTACAGCCATGGCGGAGACGGCGGTTTCTCCAAAGATCAAAACCGCCATGGCCGCCATGAAGGACGAGGCAGCAAAGCTTGGCGCCTCGAAGTCGGACGGATCTTCACTGTCCTTCGGCGCCACCAAAGTAAATGATAATTACGAGCTTGTGGATGCCTTGAAGGCCAAATTCGGCTGCACGGCCACTTTTTTTGTGAAGAAAGGAGATGGGTTCGTTCGCGTCAGCACCAATGTAATGAAAGAAGGGAAACGCGCCGTCGGCACCCCCCTGGACCCCAGTGGCCCTGCAATCGCGGCCATCCGCCAGGGTAAAGCGTATTACGGAATCGTTGACATCCTCGGCAAGCTCTACGACACCGGCTATGAGCCCATTAAAAACGCGGGCGGCGAAATTGTCGGCGTTTACTACATCGGATACTTGATGGAATAAAGGGGGCCGGGAAAGGTCTCTTTCCCCTGAAACGAAGTCCAGGCAAGCATGTGTCGCCAAGGGAGCAAAACGTTCCTCTGCCCAGTTCTCCCTTGGCGACAGGTTGTATCGATTTTGTCAATTCGCGCATTAAAGGAAACAGATGGCCAGACAACAGGCAACAATAGGCAAGAAGATCGGTTCCGGATTCGCGGTGGTGCTCCTGCTGGTTTTGGTGCTTACCGGAATTTATCAGTTCGCGCTGACCTCGGCCACCGCTAAGTTTACCCGTCTCATTGAACAGGAAATGGCCATTGCCCTGCACGCCAGCGCCGCTAAAATCGCCTTGATCGAGGCTCGCCAGGACGAGAAAACCCTGCTCTACGCCGACGATGAGCTGCTCGTCAAAGAAACAAGCGACCATATCGGTACCTTCAAGGAAGAGCTGGGCACCATCGAGACCCTGGCCAAGAAGGCGGACCAAGTCAAACTGGTGGAGACCGCCCAGAAGCTTTTGACTATGGCCGCCGACTATCACAAAGCGTTTGGCGCCATGGTCGCGGCCCCTGTCGGGAATGAGCGGATGGTCTCCGCCATTGCGGTGCGCAAGGCGGTTCAGCCCATTGAGCCGCTGCTGAACGAGCTGCTCGACGACGTCAAGAAGGGGGCGGAACAACAGACTGTGGCGGCCAAGGATTCCGCCGTCGCATTGGCCAGGATCGCCCTGACTCTGGGGGCGGTGGTCATGGTGGTCGGCGGGTTGCTGGCCTTTTTTCTTGGCCGGGGAATCTCAAGCCTCCTCAAGCGGGTCAGTCTCTCCCTTCATGAGGGGGCGGAGCAGGTAGCTGCGGCGGCGGGCGAAGTCTCATCCTCCAGCCAGACCTTGGCGGAAGGCGCTTCCCAGCAGGCGGCGGCAGTGGAAGAAACTTCCGCTGCCCTGGAAGAGGTCGGGGCCATGATCAAACAGGATGCCGACAACGCCCGGCAGGCGGACGCGCTGATGAAGGAGGCGAACCAGGTTATCCAGAGCGCCGATGAATCCATGAAAAAACTCACCACCTCCATGGATGAGATTTCCGCCGCCAGTAGTGAAACCCAGAAGATCGTGAAAACCATCGACGAGATCGCCTTCCAGACCAACCTGCTGGCCTTGAACGCTGCGGTAGAGGCAGCCAGGGCCGGTGAGGCCGGGGCCGGATTTGCGGTGGTGGCCGACGAGGTTCGCAACCTGGCCATGCGGGCGGCGGAGGCGGCGAAAAACACCTCCAACCTCATCGAGGGTACGGTGCAGAAGATCACCACCGGCAACGCCCTGGTCAGCGAAACCAGCGATTCGTTCTACGTCGCCTCCCAGTCCACCACTCGGATCGGCACGATCATCAGCGAGATGGCCGGGGCGGCAAGCCAGCAGGCCGATGCCATCACCCAGGTCACCAAGGCCATCCACGAGATCGACGCTGTGACCCAGAGCAATGCGGCGGCTGCGGAAGAATCCGCCTCTGCCTCCGAGGAGCTGAACGCCCAAGCGGAGATGATGCAGGGCTCGGTGGAGCAGCTGTCGGAGATGGTGGGTGGTGCCGAAAATTAAGGGGAACGCCTCTCGTTATTGCCGCAATCCCTGAAGCGCCGGCGGCAATGGGGCGGAAAACTTCATTTCCCCTGCTGTTCCATTAATTGTCGAGCTCTTGCCCTGTTTTACTCCCCACGGCATCTACGGCCTTATTTCCCTTGCTTGCGTCCGCTTCGGGGCGCAGGCATTGCCCTGACCTTTTCCAAGGTCTGGCGAAAGTTCTCAAGCAGCGGCCCGCCAAGTTCCACGGCTCGTTGCGCCGTGGCCAGGGCCTCTTTTCGTTTGCCTTGTTCGGCCAATACCTGGGCCAGGTTGTTGAAGGCCATACCGTTTTTGGGTTCAAGCAGGGTGGCCCGGCGAAAGGCCTCGGCTGCGCCGGCAAGATCGTGCAGGCTGTAGCGGCTGTTGCCAAGGCCCATCGAGGCGGCAAAACTCTGCGGCCACCGTTTCTGGGCCGTGGCGTAACCGGTTGCCGCCCCCTTCCATTGCCCCGTCTTTTCCAGTCCGGCAACGGCCTCAAGCCAATCCCCTTCTTCAACGCTACTCGGCAGCCGATTTGGCGGCAGGACCAAAAGCCCCCAGTACTTGCCGCGTTGCCAGATATTCAGAAAAACCCCGGAGCTGAGATGCTCGTTGGCAATGAGCCCTGAGTGGAGGATAACCTCATCGCGTTCCTGGTCAAAGCCGAGCACCACGGCATAGTGCCATTTCGGATACCAGGACAGGCCGAGGTTGACTAAAACGATGACCGGATGACCGGCCGCGACCTCGGCCAGCAGGGCCTCGCTGCCGGTGATGGGGTAGGCGACCCGGCCATGCCTGCGGGCGGTACCGATCAGGGCGCTTTGCAGGCTGCCGTTGAGGCCGGGGGTGAAAACTTCTGGGGTGAGCTCGGCGGGCTGGATAGCAACCCCGCTCCAGTTAAGGGCCATGGCCAGAGCGGCCGGGCCACACTGCAATTCTTCCTGGGCAAAAAACGGCACCTTGGCAACCATGGCCTTGGCAGGCCCACCCGGCACCTGGGGCAGCCGCTCCGCCGAGAGAAGGCCGCAGCCGGAGAGCACAATGGGCAGGGCTAAAAACAACAGGCCAGCAATCACTTGACTGCTGGCCTGAAGGAAACGCGATGGTGTCCGGCGCTTAGCGCTTGTGGTTAACAAAGGAAAAGACATGGGTGAGGCCGACGATGTCGGTGATCAGCAAGACCACAAAGATGAAAACCGCCGCGCCGATGATCGTCCCGATGCCGCCATCGCCACCGGCAGGCAACTGATCCATGGCCTGCGAAATCTTGGCCAGCTCCGCATCGGAAAGGCTGGCCACCCGTTTTTGCGCTTCAACAGCATCAACGCCGTGCCGTACCATCACTTGTTGCACATCGTCACGGCCCAGGAAGGAGGCAACCCGCTCCCGGCTCGCGTCCTGTTTCTGCGTCGCGATCACGGTGCTGGTGTCGATCATCTGCGCCTTTGCCGCCTGCACGGAAAAGTCGAGGAGAAGAAAGGAAAAAACCAAAAAGAAACTCACGGGCCTGATCATTTTTTGCAGCATGGATATTCTTCCTTATCTTGAGGTTTGGTAAAAATCTGTATAATTAAAAAACACTCTTTCTTTATAAATAATAGGGGCAAACACTGCAATGGCTTTTCCGCGTTTTGCCTTCCGCCTGCCAAAGTTTGGACTCTTGAAAGGTTGTCCCTGCGAATGTTAGAATACTTAAGCGTCTTGTCGGGCACAGCCGTTTTAGGCACAACCGGGAACCACAGAGGAGAAGGCATCATGGCACGGGAAAAGCGATCGATCGAGGAGAAATCCATCTGGCCTGACGCCAGGCAAATGCTCGCCAAGGCCGAGCGCGATGGGGTGGAGACGGCCTGGGACCGGCTGGAGCAGCAGACCCCGCACTGCAAATTCTGCGAGTTGGGCACCACCTGCCGCAACTGCGTCATGGGTCCGTGCCGGATCAGCGACAAGATGAAACGCGGCGTTTGCGGCGCCGACGCCGACGTGGTCGTGGCCAGGAATTTTGGCCGCTTCATCGCCGGGGGTTCCGCCGGGCATTCCGATCATGGCCGCGATCTGGTCGAGGTGCTGGAGGCCATTGTCGAGGGCACCACCAAGGATTACCACATCCGGGACGAGGCAAAGCTGATCCGCATCGCCGGGGAGATCGGGGTCACAACCAAGGGCCGCAAGGTGCTTGAGGTCGCCCGCGATGTTTTGGATGTTTTCTACGCCGACTTCGGCAGCCGCAAAAAAGAAGTCTCCTTCATGTGCCGGGTGCCTGCCAAGCGCCGCGAAATCTGGCAGAAGCTCGGCATGACCCCCCGCGGTGTGGACCGCGAGATCGTCGAGATGATGCACCGCACCCACATGGGCTGTGACAACGACGCCCCCAACACCCTGATCCACGCGGCCCGCACCGCCCTGGCCGATGGCTGGGCCGGATCGATGATCGGCACCGAACTCTCCGACGTGATCTTCGGCACCCCCACCCCCAAGAGGGCCAAGGTGAACCTGGCGGTAATCAAAAAAGACCAGGTAAATATCCTGGTCCATGGCCACAACCCGGTGGTGAGCGAGATGATCGTTGCCGCGGCCCAGGACCCGGCCCTGCTGGCCAGGGCCAAGGCAATGGGCGCCAGCGGGATTAATATCGCCGGGCTCTGCTGCACCGGCAACGAGATCCTGGCCCGCCAGGGTATTCCCATGGCCGGCAACCATCTGATGACCGAACTGGCCGTGGTCACCGGCGCGGTGGAGGCCATTGTCGTGGACTACCAGTGCATCATGCCGAGCCTGGTGCAGGCGGCAGGCTGCTACCACACCAAGTTCATCACCACCGCCAACAAGGCCAAGTTCACCGGGGCCATCCATTTCAACGTCCGCCCCGAGACCGCCCTGGCCCAGGCCAAGGAGATCGTCGGCCTCGCGGTGGACGGTTTTGCCAAGCGCGATCCCAACCGGGTGGAGATTCCGGGTACGCCGGTGGAGATCATGACCGGCTTCAGCAACGAGGCGATCCTCGGCGCTTTAGGCGGCAGTCTCACCCCGTTGCTCGATGCGGTCAAGGCCGGAAAGGTGCGCGGTTTTGTCGCCATTGTCGGCTGCAACAACCCTAAATTGCAGCAGGATTCCTGCAACGTCGGCCTGGCCAAGGCCTTGATTGAAAAAGACATCATGGTTCTGGTCACCGGTTGCGTGACCACCGCCGCCGGCAAGGCCGGGCTGCTGGTGCCCGAGGCGATTTCCATGGCCGGGCCGGGTCTCAAGGCGGTGTGCGGCGCGTTGGGCATCCCGCCGGTTCTGCACATGGGCAGCTGTGTGGACAATTCGCGGGTCATCCAGCTCTGCGCCCTGATCGCCAACGAACTGGGGGTAGACATCTCCGACCTGCCGGTGTGCGCCTCCTCGCCCGAATGGTATTCGGAAAAGGCGGCGGCCATCGGCCTCTATGCGGTGGCCTGCGGTATCTACACCCATCTGGGACTGCCGCCCAATATCCTCGGTTCCAAGGTGGTCACCGACCTGGCCTTGAATGGCCTTGAAGGCCTGGTGGGCGCAAGCTTCGTGGTTGAGCCCGATCCGCGCAAGGCGGCGGAGTTGCTCGATAAGCGGATCATCAGCAAGCGCAAGGCGCTGGGACTTTCCTGATCGCATAACCAGCAGCGGCTTTCATCTTCAGCCGCGCAACCGATGTGCCCACAGAACAAGGAAGCAGACCATATGCCCGATGAAGAACTCGACAACTTGCTCCGGGAAAACCGCGAAATCATCGATGCCCTCAGCGAGGTGGCAATCCAGCAGGGCAAGGAGCGGAAAGACGAGCTGAAGGTGCTGTTCACTCTGATCCATCGGGACATTACGCAAGAAATCATCCGGGCGGTGGGTCTGGATGCCTTTGATAATCCCAAGTCTTTGCTCAGGTTCAACAAGCATTTCGCCAACGCCTACCTGCAAGCGGTGAAGAATCCGGCCTCCTCGCCAAAGTGGAAAAAGGCCTTCGAGGAATGCGAGTTGCAGAGTGGGCTTGTGCGGCAGGTCTTGGCGGACGGGACGGCAAACGGTTTGACGCCGTCGCCGCTCATGACGCAGATGCTCGCCCAGCGGCGATGCACCGAAGCAGAGGGCGACGTTCATATCAATAACGACATGATGGAGGCGCTCATCGCGAGCCGGGAAAACGGCAATTACACCGTGTCGATGCGCGATTTTGCGAACATGCTCGAACTCGTGCAACGCGGAACAAAGAGCGGCATCAAGGATGTGGCGCCGTCCGTCATCGGCCATTTCGAGGCCTTTGTGAAGCAGTACCTGCTGCCTTGCGTCGAGGAAATCTGGCGAAACAATGTGTTCAAACAGGTTTGCGGGGAGGAGGTTGGAAAACCCGAGCCGCAGTTCAAGAGGTTGGTCGGGCAGGCGGAGACGGCCGGAAAATGAGGGGTGGGCTCAGCTAAAACGGCTCATGTTCGAGGGCGCCTTCGAATTCCTCGGGGTAGTGCTCGCTGTGAAAAAAGGAGCAGCGCAAGCAGCGTTCACTCTTTTGGCTGAAGGCGAAGATGGGCTGGCCGGAGCCGATGGTTCCGGCCAGCAACGCACAGTTCTTGCCCGAGCCTGGGAAGGCCGGGCAATTTTTTTTCTTTTCTCCGCAGTTGTGAAAATCCCAGCAGTGCATGGCGGTACTCCAGAGGGAACACGATTGGGCAACGGGGCAATCCGCCCGATTTGCTGTGTGATCCTACACCGGGGAGATTCCTTGGGCAATACTGGATAAATACGGGGTGTTGCTGTCACTGAAACGCCTAATCCGAATCGTTACCAATTTGTCGCCGCAGCCGGCACAGCCGCGCGGTCGACGAGGCGGATGGCCTCGTGCTGGCAGGCGGGACGGCAGACGCCGCAGCCATAGCAGGCGCTGGCATCGACCACGCATTTCCGGTTGTCGCGGTCAACCGCAATGGCCTCAAAATAGCAGCGTTTGCGGCAGAGGTTGCAGCCGGTGCAGCGCAGCGGGTCGATCTCGGCCACGTACTCCGCCTTCCACATGGTGCGGGTGAGGCCCAGGGTGATCTGGGCCCGGTAGGCCATGCAGTCTTGGTCGCAGTTGCAGATCGCGCCGATGAAGGGGGTGTTGAAGGTCCAGACGCTGTGGGTCTTGCCCTCCTGGTCGAGCCGGCGGATGAAGGTGATGGCCTGTTCCCTGGTCCAGTACTCGAAGGCGGCAAAATCCGGGACCTGGGCCAGGATCGGGGTCAGGTCCATGCCCACCCCGAAGCAGTAACGTTTTTCCGTGCCCAGGGAGACTCGGCGGCAGACGCAGGGCAGCCGGACGATGTGCGCCATCTGGGAGAGGATCGCCTCGATATCCTCCAGCGGCACGATCTGGCCGAAGTGGGTTTTAGCCATCTTGCGGGAGATAATCGGGTAGGCGATGAAGCGGTAGATGCGGGGAAAACGGCGTTGCCAGCGGGATGCCGCAGCGAGATCAACCCGCAGCGATTTGCTAAAGCCGCGCAGGAAGCGGAGGAGATTTTGCTCGGAATTGACCTGGCGGAACATCTCGGCCGTGTAGTTGGCCATGTTCTCGTACCACTTTTTCCCCTCTCCATGCTGGGTGCAGAATTGGCACATGCGCTCATCCCCGGATGCGGTTGCGGGCTGGTTGCGCCGCCGCTCTGTCGCGCCGGTGCGCAGGGAGGCCTCCGTGCGTTTTAGTTTGGCAAATCGGGGGAGACATCATTGCTTCTCAAACACAGCCGCATGGCTTAAGGATATTTCTGGGGAATCAATGAGTTTAAACCCTAATTCTTCCGCCGTGGAGGCGGTTTTCTCAAATTCGCTGAAGGTGACATGTCCTTTGGGTTCCGCCAGTAAAAGCGTGCCGGATTTTTTCAGGACCACATGGACTTGCTGGAGAAAGTTCAATGCATCCGGGGTTTCGTGGGCCATCCAGAACGCCAAGGCGAAATCCACTGCTTCGTGGATGCCGATATTGTTTTCATCGCATAATAAGGTGGTGATGCGGTTGGCAACGTCCGCTTTTTCCGCACGTTTTCGCAGGGTCTCCAGCATCCGCTGTTGCAGGTCAATGGCGATTACTTTCCCGGTTTCGCCAACAATCTTGGCCATGCCGATGGAGAAGTAGCCCATGCCGCAGCCGAGATCGACGGCAGTCATTCCTTCTTGGAGATACGGGAGAAATATCTCTTCCGGCTTGTGGAAGATTCGCCGCAACGGGTTGTCAAAGGTATAGGCCATCCACCAGGGACATACGTGTTTTGTCATTATCGGGGAATCCGTTTCGGTTTGTATTCTCTGTGAATGCTGCGTGTTCTGCCAGATTGGTTCATTCGAAGACCGGCCTGAAGAAACTTCTTTCGTAACTGAGAATGCATTGTGTTTTTTCCGCGTATTTAAAGGCTGCCAAACACTCAGGGTCGGTAAACGACTGGGTTCGATATTGTTCGTACGCCGCGAGACTTGGAAAGGTGAAAAGGGCCAAGGCGACGTTGTTCGCTCCTTCCGAAGGCAGGAAATAACCGTGGTGTTTTCCGCCGAACTTTTTCACCAAGGGAATCCAGAGCTTTCCATAGTGTTCGAATTCCGCCAGCTTGGATGGCTCGATTATGTAGCGCAGGTAACAAGTAACCATTTTTTTAGCTCCAGAGTTGAATGCAAAATGGGGTTGCTCAATCCGGCCCCTTACTCGTTATGTGTACGGTGCGTAATCCGTATACCCCTTGGCTCCTGGGGTATACCACAGCGACATATCCTCGGCAGGATTGAGAGGCCAGTTGTTCTTGAAGCGTTCGGGCAGATCGGGGTTGGTGATAAAAGGTCGGCCAAAGGCGATCATATCCGCCGTGCCTTCTGCTACTCTCTGTTCTGCTGTTGCTTGAGTATAGCCGCAATTGCCGATAATCTTTCCAGTGAAAATCGGCCTGAATTCCGCAAGGGTCATGGGCTCGCCCTTGCCGTGAAAACCAAAGGCCAGCCCGTCCATGATATGGAGATAGCCAAGCTTGAAGGTGTTTAACTCTTTGGCCACGTACAGATACGTTTCCCGGAAGTCCTCGCTGCCCATATCGTTAAAAATCCCGTTGGGCGAGATGCGGGCGCCTACATGCTCCGGGGCCCAGACTTCAAGCACCGCTTCAAGCACCTCTTTGAAAAAACGGAATCTGCCTTCGAGGCTGCCGCCGTATTGATCTGCACGGAGATTGGTTTTTGCATCGAGGAATTGATTGATCAGATACCCGTTGGCGCCATGCACTTCTATGCCGGAAAAACCGGCGGCCTTGGCATTGATCGCGGCCCGGCGGTAATCATCCACGGTTGCTTTAATTTCCCCCACTGTCAGGGCGCGGGGAATTTCGTACTGTTTTTTGCCAAGCGGGGTGTTGATGGAGTCGCCGCTCAGTTGCACCGCCGAGGCAGAAACCGGGAGAGCGCCATCATGGAAATCACTGTGCGAGGCCCTGCCGCAATGCCAGAGCTGTAAAAACATGTGCGTGCCGGTCGGGTTGACCATGCCGGTGACTTTCCGCCAGCCGGCAACCATCTCCTCGTTGTAAATGCCCGGTGAATTAATCCAGCCGATGCCCTGCTTTGAAACCACGGTGGCCTCGGTGATGAGAAGTCCGGCGGTGGCGCGCTGGTAATAATATTCGGCCATCAATGCATTGGCTACCCGCCCCGAGCCGGCACGGCCTCTGGTCATGGGGGCCAAGGCGATTCTGTTTTTCAGGTGGAGATTTCCGATGGAGAGTGGTTCGAGCAACCTGCTTGTTTTCATGGGATCTCCTGCGGTATTTTTTGTCGTTTGCCAGCATTGTTGGCGGGGAATTAAAGGAGTCCGTCACCGTTTCGTTTTTACAGCCCTTCAATGAGCTTGTAAGACTCTTTGAGAGTATGAATGGCTTCCATCGTTGCCTGGAACAAGAACCAGCTGAGCACAAGGATTCCTAGGGTGAGGCCGATCTTCCAGGCCCGCGTCGTGTGCGGACGCCACCAGATCAGGGGCAAGGCCAAAGGCCCGACACAACTGACAGCGATGACAATAAAGAGTTTTCGGAAATACCATGGTCTCTGCCCCTCTGGATGGAGGGGCAGAGAGGCAGCCAAAAAAGTACCGCAGTGTTTGCACGTTATAGCTTCGTCTTGAATTTCTTCAGCACAGAAGGGACATTTTTTCATTATCATCTCTCCTGGCAGAGGCAAATAATCAGCGGGGCGAGGAAGGGGTGTTGGGTGGCTTGATCTGTTGAGGGGCTATTCCTATTCTAGGTGAGTTTTAGCCTTTTGAATAGCGAGATCTTTATCCTTTGCGAGCAATCCCCCACTTCATTGTGACAGGGAAAGCCGCCATGTGGTCATGGTGAGCTGCCCCCGTCTTTTACCTTGCCAAAAAGGTGAATACCACCAACGTATACACACTGCACAGCACCAATATCACGCCCATTTGCTGGGTGTGGCGGAAAGTAAATTCATCCACGTTGTTGTGCAAAATCTCCAGTGGTTTCAGGGCATCACGCAAGGAAATCCATTCATTTGCGGCGGATTCAAATTTGCGTAACAGGCTTGGGCGAAACAGCACGATCAGGCTGACGAACAAGGCAAGCGCCGCCCCCAATAGCGCGATCAATACCATCGAATCAAATAACACCCCGATGTAACTTGAACCGGCACTGGTTGTATCAATCTGCACGCTGAAAAAATACAGCACATACATTGCCCCCGCCAACGTAGCGAAACCGCTGGCGCGGCGATAACGGTAAAACCAAGAATCAGCATTGATGGAGATGTTTAACATGTTGTCAAGGGAACCCGTGGAAATCCAACGGTTGGCAATTGGGCCTGCACGCAGCAACCAGTGCGGGCGCAAAATCAAAACGGCGCCGACAATCAATCCGGCAACGCTGCCTGTCACAAGAAGGATCGGTAATGCGCTGAGCAGTACAGTTTCAATGATGGTCATGGTTTGCTCCTTAATTCAATGCCAGGAAAACAAGGGACATTTGCCGGATTTTCCCGTGACGTCCTGTTTTCTTCGGCCTCATTTTTTAAAAAAATAGGGAGATGTCCCTTGTTTTTCTTGTGTTTGTAGTTCTTTTATTGCCCGTAATATATTTTGTTTGCTTTTTCAAGTTGATCATGCGCCTTTTCCCAAATGATTTTGATAGAATTCTCTGAAATTGTCGTAAAACTATTCCTAGTAATTTTTATCTCATGCAATTCCATTGGGAAGGAATATTTTTCGATAATAGGTCGTAGTTCATCTTCAACAAATATTTGGCCTTTTGGTATCCAATCATATCGTGATCCTTCAATCTTATATTTCCACACAGTTGAGCTTTCTTGAAATGTTGTCAGAACTTCAAAATAGCTTTTCAAAAGTTCCTTTTCTGTGTCTGATTTTGCCTTGTCATTTGCTATTGAAATTTCTGTTGATAGATTTTGCAATAATTCGCCAAATTTGGGATAAGTTATGCCAACTGCGATTGCGCCTTCTATTGCTTTGGCTGCACGATAAAGATTTTCATATTTTTTTTGATCTATCTTCGGTGAGCAACCCGCCAATAGGGCAAGGCCAAGCATAGTTATAAGTATTTTGTGAAACATGCCTATTTGTCTCCTGATGAGTTAGTGGGTTAAACCATTTCGCGAGAAAACGAGAGAGACTTCCCGGTATTCTTGCGGCTGGTTTCCAAATAGAACGATATTGTCTGATAGGGTATGGAATATTAAAGGAAAAGTAAATCGATATCTATTCCAGCGGATAAACGAGGGACACTCCCCGATTTTTTTCCGTAATTCTCCATATAATGGTCAATCCTGAATGTGCCGGATGGCATCCATATGGTGGTGGAGAATGCGGACGACGAGGATGTCGTTTTTGCCGGTCGGTTTGTAGAAGATCAGGTGGCTTTTGTGGGGAAATCGGCGGTATTCTGGTAGTATCTCTTCGGCAGTACGGCCCATTTCCGGATGGTCACCGAGGAGTTTCAGGCAGCGAGTCAGGGAGTTGAAGTAGTTTTTTGTTTGCAACAGGCCAAACTCGATCAACGACTGCTCCAGGATGTCTTCGATATCCTGGGCGGCGGCATTGGAAAGGCTATACATCGAGCCCGCGCCGTGTTTTGACACCCTGCCAGATGTCCCCCACCGTGCGCTCGGAAACCCCGCTGTTTTCTCCGGCAATGAGCGCTTTGACCAGGGTCTCGCGTTTGTCTTGATATTCCTGGTCTTGTCGGATCAGATCACGGACATAATCGCTGGCATTGCTGTAATGGCCGGTGCTGACCTGCCTCTCAACCCAAGATTTCATGGGGTCTGGCAGGGAAACATTCATGGTTGCCATGGCGACACCTCCTGTTGAAATATGGCCTTTTTTGGCAATCTTTGTCAAGAAAAAGAAGGAGCGCCTGAAATCTTGGGGCGCACTACCTGGATTTCATCGGCGTTAAAGCGGAAATGGCCAGCGGCAACGGGGCGGAAAACTCCAGCTCCTTTCTGCTTACCGGATGGGTGAGGTGCAGACTGGCTGCGTGCAGGGCCTGGCGGGGGATGCGGAGGAGGATGTGGTCGGCTGGACTCAGGCATCCTTCCTTGAAACGCAGGAAAAGCTGCTCATCCACTCCATAAAGTTTGTCGCCCACCACCGGAAAGCCCAGGTGTAACAGGGTGGCCCGGATTTGATGGCAGCGACCGGTGTGGGGCCTTGCTTCCACCAGGCTCAGGCTGGCGGTGCTTGCGCTGGAGAGTCGTCGGAAGGCGGTGCTGGATTCCATGGCTCCAGATGGCGCATCCATTTGTGTCGGATAGAACCGCATCTTTTTGCGGATTGCACTGTCCGGGTCCGGCCCCAGCCAGCCTGTGGCTTCCATCGGGACAAGCGTGTCCGGGAAATCTCCTTCCACCACCACCAGATAGACCTTCTCCACTCTTCGCTGGGCAAACTGCTCCTGGCACAGGCGGGCTGCGGCCTTGTTCTTGGCCACCAGCACGAGGCCGGAGGTCTCTCGATCCAGCCGGTTGATGAGCCTCGGTTCGGCAAGTCCGTGATGTTCCTTGAGCAAGGCCCAGAGGGTGTGGGCGAAGAAGCGGCCGCCGGGATGGCAGGGCAGGGGGGCGGGTTTGTTGATTACCAATAGATCGTCATCTTCGTGGAGGACGGTGTAGTTGCTGTCAACCGGAGGTTCCACCAGGGCGGGCATCAGATAGACGAGGCGGTCGCCTGGGGCCAGGATGGAATCGGCCTGCGCTTCGCCATCGTTGAGCAGAAAACGGTGGGCTGCCAGTTCCGCCTGCCATTCCTCCCGGCTCCGGTAGGTGAAGCGCTGGCTGACGAAATCCAGGAGCTGCTGGCCTGCCTGCTGGGGCTGGATGAGCACCGAGTTTTTTCTTTGCATCATTGCCCGGCCATGTGCAGGAATCTCCTGATTTGATTGCAACCGTTCCTCAATTTTAATCCCCCCTTTGCAAAAGGGGGGTGAGGGGGGATTTGCGGACGGGGCGCATGATTCCGGCGTTTTTAAATCCCCCTAGGGCCCCCTTTGTTAAAGGGGGAAGAGAAGAAGAGTACAGCCGCCTTGGGCGGCTTACGGTTTAACGCATCTACAAGCCAGAACCCTCGCGGGTCGCACTTTCTTCCGTCTGCCAGCCGCCACCCAGAGCCTTGAACAGGGCGACCAGATTGGTGGAGACGGTGCGGCTGCTCTGGGCCAGGCTGTCCTCGGCGGCATAGAGGGAGCGTTGGGCGTCGAGCACGGCGAGGAAATCGTTCTGCCCCGCAGTGTAGAGGAGGGTGGCCAGCTCCACTGCGGTGCGGTTGGCTGCCACGGCTTGGGCCATTGATCGGCGATGCTCCTCCTCCTTGGTCGAGGCAATCAGGGCGTTTTCCACCTCGCGCAGGGCGTTGAGCACTGTCTGTTCATAGGCCAGGAGTTCCTCTTCCTGCACGGCTTTTTTTAGTTCCAGATTGGCGCGGGTGCGGCCCATGTCAAAGAGCGGCCAGTTCAGAGCGGGGCCGAGGGACCAGAAGCTGCTGGCAGGGTTGAAAATGGCATTGGAGTTGGTGTTCTGGTAGCCCAGGGCGCCGGAGATGGTGAATTTGGGAAAGAGATCTGCCTTGGCTACGCCGATCCGGGCGGTGGCGGCATGCATCTTCGCCAGTGCCCTGCGGATGTCCGGCCGCCGCAGGAGCAGGTCCGAAGGCAGACCCACGGGTACTGTCGCCTGTGCCGTGGGCAGCGCCGCCTCGGGGGTCAGTTCTGCCAGCAGGGCGGACGGTTCGCCGCCCTGCAGCAGGCTGAGGCTGTAAATCGTTTGCCGTACCTGCGCTTCAAGCAGCGGGATCTGCCCGGCCGTGGTGGCGGCCAGGGCCTCTGCCCGCACCACATCGAGCTTGCTGGCAAAACCTGCGTTGAAGCGCTGGCGGGTCAGGTCGGAGGTGTGTGCCTGGGCTTTCAGGTTCTCTTGGGCAATGGCCAGTCGCTGCTGGAAGGAGCGCAGATTGAGATAGTTGCTGGCCACCTCGGCGTTCAGGCTCACCAGCAAGTCGCTCCGGCTTTCCATCGCTGCGTCGAAATCCGCGCCTGCCGCCTCGACCCCACGCCGTAAGCCGCCGAAAAGATCGATCTCCCAGCCGGCATCAAAGCCCATCTGGTAGAGGTTCCCGGTGGTCACCTCGCTCCGGCTCGCGGAGGCCGGGGTCCGGCTGCGGGTAAGGGCGGCGTTGGTATTGACGGTCGGGCCAAGGTCTGCCCCGGCGATGCCCATGGAGGCGCGGGCCTGACGGATGCGGCTTTCAGCCATGCGCAGGTCCAGATTGGCCTGCATCCCCCGCTCGATCAGGGAGGTGAGCTGGGGATCGTTGAACACCGTCCACCACTGGGCCAGGTTCTGTTCCGTTGTGGGCGCGGCCTCTGGGGCTGTCGGGGCCTGCCCCAGCCACTGGGCGGAAACCTTGCTCTCCGGGCGGAGGAAATCAGGGCCTACCGCGCAACTGGTCAAGAGGGGCAGGCAGAGGCAGAGGGCCAGGCTGGTTCGGTAGGGTATGCGGGGCATGGGGCTACTCCTTATTAAGATGGGCCGAGAGGTTGGCCCGGTTATTTTTATACAGTAACTGTTCAACTCGGAGCAGGGAAATTAAGGATAAACCCCGAACTGTAATTGTTCAGCAGCGCCGCAGATGCTAGGAAGAGGCCGGTGAAGTGTGCTGTTGCACATGAGCTGGCCGATGACAGCTAAGCGAGCTGGCGAGACTGCGACGCAGATGTGGTGCTGCTGGGCAATTACTTTATTCATAACGTAATGCCTCGATGGGATCAAGCCGCGAGGCCTTCCAGGCCGGGTAAAATCCGAAGATGATCCCCACCCCGGCCGAGACCAGCACCGCCGTGGCAATGGCTGCGGGCGAGGTCTCCACCGGCCACTTGAGCAGGAGCTTCACCAGCAGGGAACCGCCGTGGCCAAGGACGATGCCCATGGCCCCGCCGGTGAGGCAGAGGACCACCGCCTCCACGAGAAATTGGCGGAGGATGTCGCGGCCCCTGGCCCCGACGGCCATGCGCAGGCCGAT
Source organism: uncultured Desulfurivibrio sp. (assembly GCA_964441875.1). Lineage (GTDB taxonomy): Bacteria > Desulfobacterota > Desulfobulbia > Desulfobulbales > Desulfurivibrionaceae > Thiovibrio. The sequence continues at coordinate 926 of CAYTVV010000010.1, read as the reverse complement.
CTCCCTGGTGCGCTCGGTAACGGAAACGAGCATGATGTTCATGATCCCCACCCCGCCTACGACCAGCGAGATCATGGCCACGGCCAGCAGCAGGTTGGTCATCAGCTTGGTGGTGGTGGAAAGGGTTTTGGTCAGCTCGGCCATGTCGCGGATGTTGAAGTCGTCCGGTTCGCCTGCGCGGATGCGGTGCCGTTCCCGGAGCACCCCGCCCACCTGTTCGATGGCGTTGGCGATCTCGCCGGAATCGGTGGCCGCGGCCATGATCTGGTCGAGGTTGGCGAAGCGGATGGGCATGGGGTTATCGGCCTGCTGGATGCTGGAGCGGGCGGGGTAGAGACCGCCCTGGGTTGCCGGATAAAGATTGCTCAAGGTGTTCACCGAGTCGCTGCTTGTGGAACTGGTGCTCTGGTTGGAGGTGGAAAGGCTTGCGCCGGTGACCCGGTATTTGATGGTGGTCCAGGGCGCGAGGATGACGTCGTCCTGATCAAAGCCCATCATGTTGGCGCCCTTGGGGGTGAGGACGCCGATCACCCTGAAGGCGATGTTCTTGATCCGAATCTCCTTGCCCACCGGGGACGCGCCCTCGAACAGTTCCCGCACCAGGGTTTGGCCCAGGATGCAGACCCGGTTGCCGTTGAGCACATCGCGGTCGCTGAAAGGCTCGCCCTCGGCCAGGATGGACCAGTCCTGCACATCGAGATAGGCCGGGGTGGCGCCGTAGATGGCGTTGGGCACCCAGTTGCGGTTGCCGTACACCACTTGGGTCCGGGCGCGGACCATGGGCGTGGCGTTGCTGATGGAAGGGCACTCCCGCAAGATGGCCTGGCTGTCTTCCGGGGTCAGGGTGGTGGTGCTGCCAGCGCCGAAGGAAACCCCGCCGCTGGAGGCGGTGCCGGGCCGGATCACCAAAACGTTGGCCCCCATGC